>NZ_JAKDJU010000107.1 GCF_030453725.1 Brevibacterium picturae | reverse complement strand
TCGTCTCTGCCATCGTCGTCGGATCGCTGACTCTGCGCCGCCGAACGCCGTAGAGTTGCGGAGCCGGACGGCGTAGAGCTGCGGAGCCGTTGCTTGTGGCGCCGACGGCTGAGGGAAGCCGACTCTGTCGTGAGCCTCAGGCCGACTGCCGGTCGCTGCCCAGCATCCCGAAGACGAGGGTGTCCGTCCACTCGCCCTTCGACCACCAGTCTTGGCGCAGATGGGCTTCTTGGCGCATACCGATGCGAGCAGCCATCTTCGCCGATGCGGTGTTCCGGGCATCCATCTGAGCGGTGACTCGATGGAGGCCGTAATGGTCGAACGCCGCATTGAGCATGGCGAGAGCCGCCTCGGTGGCAAACCCGTGCCCGCCGGCCGCGGGATTGAGGATCCAACCTATTTCGGCCTTCTCCGACGATTCGCCGTCGAGCCAGAGGGCGAGGTCGCCGATGACGACCGAGCCTTCGATATCGTCGAGGCCATCTGCCGTCTCGATGACCAGCGCGAGCGCACGCGATTCGGTGTCCAAACCGGTTCGCGGAATGCGTTTGGCGATCTCGGTTCGTGCCACCTCGGCGGTCCATGGTTCGTCGAGGAGGTACTGCGAAACGTCCTCACGGGAGTAGATGGGCAGCAGTGCCTCGGCGTCGGACTCGCGATACGCACGCAGGCGGAGGCGGTCGGTCGTCAGTGGCAGTGTCAATGGATTCACAGTGTCCAGGCAACCACGAAAGCAGTGCCCGGCGGAAGACGACAGGGCTTCGAATCTCCTGGAACAGTGCTCAAAGACAGTGGCAGACCGCACCGCAGGGGAGGCCGTAGCTCTTCGGCTACCCGAACCGGCAAGACGACTCCACCTGCACCGGGCTTTTGCAGGTTCGGGTAGCCGGTGGCGAAGCGCTCCGCCGAGTTCAGCCCTTCGACCGGCTCAACGCCTGCTTCCACGACACCTTCGGACCCGACTGCAGGATCGAGCGTTCGAAGATCCGAGTGGCCAGCAGCAGCGCCAGGACGGTGGTGACGGCGAGGATGAGCAGCGAGACCAGCGGTTCCCACCATTCGATCGTGCCGAGGAAGACGCGCATCGGGACCGCGACCGCCGCGGAGAACGGAATGTAGGACAGCACCGCCATCACCGCTTCGTTGCTCGAGAAGATGATGACGGCCATGTAGGGCAGGAAGATGAGCATCATGATCGGACTGGACGTCGACCCCAGGTCCTCTGCGCGGGAGACCATCGAAGCAGCGGCAGCGTAGAGGGCCGCGATCATGACGAAGCCGACGATGAAGAGCGGGATGAACCAGCCGATGGGTTCCGTGACCTTGCCGAGCACCAGGTCGTTTCCGCTGATGGCGGCCCCGATGAGGACGGACAGCGCGGTCAGTCCGATCTGTGCGAAGGCGAGGATCGAACACGCCAGGACCTTGCCGAACATCAGCACCTTCGCCGAGGTGGATGCGAGCAGGATCTCAACGATCCGTGACTGCTTCTCCTCCACCACCGACGAGGCGATGGTCGTCCCGAAGGTCACCGCCGACATGAAGAACACGAGCCCGAGGCCGAGTCCGATGAAGTTCGTCAGCATCGGGTCCGGGGCGTCGGGGTCGAGGAGTTCGACCGTCGGCACCTGACTGAGCTCGCCGGTGAGTGATTCGGGAGCGGAGCGTTCGGCGATGACGGTGACACCGACCGGGGACGCAGGGTCGTCGACGACCGCGGCCGCAACCTCCTCGGACGACACCAGCTCCTTCGCCTCATCCGCGCTGTCAACGGAGACGAGTTCGATGCCGTCGATACCCTCCACTGCCTTCGCCCCCGCCGAGGTGACCGCCACCTTGTCCGTGGATGAGAACAGAGAGGGCAGCGTCCCCGACACTGCGACGAGTGCCCCGAAGAGGACGATGCTCAGCAGCGTCGAGACCATGAACGCCTTCGACTTCAGCCGGACCATGATCTCGCGTTCGATGACGAGACCGATGGCGGTGGTGAAGCTCGCCCGCTGCGTCTGGGCCGTCGTCGCCAGCCCCGACTTCTTGGGTGTTTTCGTGTCGGGCGCATTCGTGCTGGGTGCGTTCGAGTCGGGGGAGTTGGAGTCCTGGTGGGAGCTCATGCCTGCGTGACCTCCTGGAAGAGTCGGTTGAGGGCGACGGTGTGCGGGGCGAAGGACTTCACAGAGGACACGGTGATGGCCTGGTGCAGAACCGCCTCGGCGGCATCCGGATTCGGTGCGGCGAAGCGCACCCAGTTCCCGTCGAACTCGATGACGGTGATGTCGGGCAGCTGCCGCACCCATCCCATGTCCGCATCGGTCTGCAATATCCACTCAGGTGTGCTGCGCTGACTGCGCAGCTCATCGGCGGTGCCGCCCGCAACAAGCCGGCCGCCGTCGATGATGATGAGGTCGTCGACGAGGCGTTCGACCAGATCGAGCTGGTGGCTGGAGAAGAGGACGGGGGCGCCGGTGTCCGCGAAGTCCTTGAGGACCTCGAGGGTGCGTTCGACGGCGACCGGATCGAGCCCGGAGAACGGCTCGTCGAGGACGAGTGCGCGGGGGCGGTGGATGAGAGCCGCGGCGATCTGGACCTTCTGCTGATTGCCCAGGCTCACGGCTTCGAGGTTGTCGTCGGGTTTGCCGCCCAAGTCGAGCTGCTCGAGGAGTTCGAGGCCGCGGCGACGGGCGGAGTGACGGCTCAGCCCATGGAAGCGAGCGAGGTAGATGAGCTGGTCGATGATCGGCATCTTCGGGTAGAGGCCGCGCTCTTCGGGCATGTAGCCGATCGCGCTGCGGTGCGCGGGAGTGATGGTCTCCCCGTCGACTGTGATGCGACCCGAGTCCGCGGCGAGCACGCCGAGGATGATGCGCATGGTCGTCGTTTTGCCGGAGCCGTTGGAGCCGACGAATCCTGTCATCCGGCCGGCGCCGATGGAGAAGCTCAGGTCGTGGAGGACCTGTTTGTCGCCGAAGCTGCGCGAAATCGTGTCCAAGGTGATCATGGTTCAACGCTATGCCCTGCCGCGGCGATGCGGATCCGTCGTTCGGCCTATTTTCGCCTCAGCGGTGTGGGGGAGGAGGCGGCCGAGCGTGGCCGGCCGAGCGCGGCCCCGAACGAGGTCAGGTGATCAAGCGGCCTCGGACGAGGTCAGGTGATCAAGCAGCCCCGGACGAGGTCAGCTGCTCATCAGCCCGTTCTCGTAGGCGAAGATGACGACGTGGATGCGGTCGCGGATGTCGAGCTTGGTCAGCAGGTTGGACACATGGGTCTTGACCGTGGCCTCACCGACGAAGAGCTGAACCGCGATCTCGGAATTGCTCAGTCCTCTGGCGACCAGGTGGAGGACCTCGAGTTCCCGGTCGGTGAGCAGTGTCAGCTCCGGGGGCGCCGAGGCGGTGGTGTCGGGACTGCGCACGGAGCGTTCGATGACGCGTCGGGTCACCTCGGGGGAGAGGAGCCCGTCACCGCCCGCCAGTGCGGTGATCGCGTCGATGAGCTGCTCCGCCTCGGCGGTCTTGAGGAGGAACCCGCTGGCGCCGGCGGCGAGGGCCTGGAACAGGAAGTCGTCACGGTCGAAGGTGGTGAGCATGAGGACCGCGCCGGCCGCTCCTCGGCGCACGATCTCTGCGGTGGATTCGAGCCCATCCATGACAGGCATCTGGACGTCCATGCAGATCACGTCGGGGGCGAGGTCGAGCGCGCGGTCGATCGCGACCTGCCCGTTCTCGGCCTCGCCGACGACGGTGATCGTGTCCTCGCTTTCGAGGATCGTGCGGAAGCCGGTGCGGACCATCGACTGGTCGTCGACGAGGAGGACTCGGATCACGTTCAGGCCTTTGCTGTGGATTCGGTGGAAGGTGGAGGAGCGGTGTGGGTCCCGGCGGCTTCGGGGTCTGTCTCCGAGTCGGCGGCTTCGAGGTCGGCGGCGTTCCGAGGATAGGGAATCTGTGCGCGCACGAGCCAGCCGCCGCGGGATTTCGGGCCGGCTTCGACACTGCCGCCCAAGGCGCTCATCCGTTCGCGCATGCCGACGATTCCGAGGCCCAGGCCCGTCTGCTTTGCGGCGCGAGTGTCGGTGGCGTCTTCGCCGCTCGGCTCGGGATCGTGGTGTGGTTCCTCAGGCAGCGCACCGGGGGACCGGGAGTCGCTGATCTCGACCTCGAGTTCGGCCGGGCCGTACCGCAGACGGACATCCACCTCGGCGTGCGAGCCCGCGTAGCGACGGCAGTTGGTCAGGGATTCCTGGATCACACGGTAGATCGACATCTCCGTGATCGGTGTCAGCGGGCGCGGCTGGCCGATGGTGTGGACGTCGATCCGCTGTCCCGAGCGACGTGAGACATCGATGAGTGCGGGAATGTCGCCGAGGCCGGGGTTGCCCTTCGTGCTGTGCTCGTCGGTGACTGCCTCGTCCGTGTCCCGGAGGGTGTAGACGAGTGCGCGGAGTTCGTCGACGGTTTCCCGAGTGGAGGATTCGATGGTCTTGAGCGACTCCCGAGCCTTGTCGGGATTCTTCTCGAGACTGCGGCGTGCAGCCGCGGCATGGATGCCGACGCCGGTGATGTGGTGGGCGATGCCGTCGTGGAGTTCGCGCGCGATGCGCACCCGCTCGAGGTCGAGGGCCTGTCGAGTCAGCTGCTGCTCCTGAGTGCGGACCTCCGCGTTGGCGGATCGCAGTTCATTGAGAAGCGTGCGCTGGCTCCACGCCCGGTTGCCGAAGAGCCAGGCGCCGCCGAAGAACGCGACGTTGATGAGGAAGGTGACTGCGGAAGCCGCCGCGAACTGGAGAACTGTCATGTCGCCGATCGACTCGAACTGCATGATCATCGAGATGAACAGATAGACGAAGATCCCCACGCAGAGGAGGAGCCGGGAGACGAATGCCGCTCGGCGATTGCTCTGCCAGGCACCGACCGAGTACACGCCCATGAACACGATGATCTGGGTGACACCGGGTTCCATGATCGCCAGCGCCTGCGCCGTGACGAAGACGGCAGCCTGGATCCACGCCGTCTGGCTGGGGTATCGCCGACGCCAGATGAGCGGCAGCGTGACGAGGACCGACATCAGGCAGATCAGCCACAGGGGTCCCTTGAACGGCCAATAGCTCGTCGTGTTGTAGAGCACCGCGAAGACGGCCGAGGCCGCAGCCAGAGCAAGCACCAGATACACGTCTCCGCGCGTATGTCTCAGCGATGTCGAGTTCTCTGCCATCATCTTCCCAGCTTAGACAGACTGGTCTGCGTTCCACATCCGTCTGTGTGGGGATCCGATGTGTCGGGGCCTGCGCCTCTCGGCTGAGTTCGTCGAGGAAGACGGCGTCGGGCCCACGTGATCAGGCGATATCTCTACAGATCGACGGCCACCACGGGGTCACTCGTCGGCTGTTCGGATCCGCCCTTCGGCTCGACGGTGATGCCGAACAGACTGCTTGCGGTGAATCTCTGATCGGCGATGTTCGTGGCAGCCTCGGTCATCAGCCCGGCGCTCTCGGGCCCCTCGTCGCCGATCACCCACATCTGCAGGGACTTGTCGGCCTCCACCTCGACATCCTTCGAAGTGACGTGGATGAGCTGTTCGCTTTCGGACGACACCACGGTGACCGAGCCGCCGTCGGGAAGCTCGGCAGTATTCGAGCGCAGATCGTCGGCCTGCATCAGCTTCGACGTCTCGTCGATCTGTTGTTGCGCAGCTGCCAGGTCGTCTTCAAGCTCGTTCTGCTGCTGCCAGGAATTCACTCCGACGCCAGCGGCGACGGCGACAGCGGCAGCCGCAGCAGCCATCGGCACCCAGGAGCGACGTTTGCGCCGGTGCTCAGCAAGGTCGGCCGGAGGAGGTGGTGCGTCCTCGGATGCTCGGCCGTGCGAGCGAGTGTCCGACTCAGCGCGCAGCGGTGTCTGAGATTCGGGCTGCGCCTGTTGCTGTGGGAAGGGCGCTTGCTCCTGTCCGTGCGGCTGGGGTGCGGGGCCTTCCTGTGCGTACATGCTCGGGATGCCGAGGATTGCTTCCCGAGTCGCCGCGCTGATGGGCTCTGGTGCATCCACGTCCGACATGCCTGTCGCCGTTGCCTCGGAACCCGCCATGAGCGCCATGGTGTCCTCATACTCGGCGACCTCGGATCGGAAATCAGTGTCGGTGTCTGCAAGAGTCTGCGCCTCGGCGAGCTCAGCTTCGCTGAGTCCGCCCAAAGCCAGTCCGGCAGCCAGATAGTCACGATCGGTGTTCATCGACTTGCCTCCAACTCTTCTCGCAGCTTCTTCATTCCGTCTCTGATTCGTGACTTGATGGTGCCGAGGGGCACCTTGAGGTGCTCAGATATCTGAGCGTGGGTCAGTCCCTGATAGAAAGCCATGACGATGGGGTGCGCCTGCTCCTCGGGAAGTATCTTCAACGCCGTCACTGTGCGATCTGATTCCGACTTGTCGATGACGGTCTGTTCGACTTGTTCTCCCACACCCGCCGAGGATCGCAGTCCGTCGGCGTAATCGCGGTCCTGCTGGGCCTGGACGCTGCGGACGCAGTCGATGGCCCTTCTGCGGCACAGCGTGATCAGCCATGCTCTGCCTGTCCCACGTTCGGGATCGAAACTGGAGCACCGGGTCCACACTTCGGTGAAGCATTCCTGGAGCACCTCCTCGGCGAGTGACTGACTTCTCACGATCCGCAGGATCACGGCCATGAGGATTCTCGATTGTGCCACGAAGATTTCTTCGAAAGCGGTCCTGTCACCGGCGGCGATCCTGAGCAGCTGGTCGCTGCTCGGGTCCGATGTTGTGGTTGTCCCGCCGGCTGACGATTGGAGATCGCCACCCGGCGGTCCATGGCGTGGTTCCGAGGAATCATCTGAGCTCATGAACTAATCATGTCATTCGATGAGCAAAGAATTGTTCGTTGTCCGGGTTCTGAGGGAAAAGATTGTGGCCAAGGGCCGATCCGAATCCTCGGAATCGGTCCTTGGCCACCTCTCTGTGAAGCTCAGATGTTACTTCGAGGGCATCATGACGGCGTCGACCATGTATACCGTTGCGTTGGCGGTCTGGACTCCGCCGCAGACCAGTCCGGAATCGTCGAACTTGAGGTCGTCGCCCTCACCGGAGATCGTCACCTTCGAGCCTTCGACGGTCTCGTGCTCACCGGCGATCTCGTCAGGGGACAGCTGTCCCGGGATGACGTGGTAGGTGAGAACCTTGGTCAGCATGTCCGAGTCCTTGGCCAGTGCATCCAGATCATCCTTGGGCACGTCGCCGAAAGCATCATCGGTGGGTGCGATGACGGTGAACTCGTCACCGTTGAGCGTGTCGACGAGGTCGACATCGGGGTTGAGCTCGCCGGAGACAGCCTTGGTCAGGGTCTTGAGCATCGGGTTGTTCGATGCCGCAGTGGCGACCGGATCCTGAGCCATTCCTTCGACGGATCCGCCGCCGTCAGGGTTGGCTTCGGCGTAGGCGGCGCAGCCCGGGCCCACGAGGTTCGAGCCTGCCATTGCGGAGTCTCCGGATTCTTCAGGAGCCTCCGTGCTTCCGCTCGATTCTTCTGCCTGGGTCTCTTCACCACCGGATTCGGAGTCCGAACCCATGCCTGAACAGCCACTCAAAGCCATGAGTGAGACGGCACCTGCTGCCAGGACGGTTGCGGCGCGATTGCGAATCAGTGTTTTCATCGTTCTTCTCCTTGTGAAGGTGGTGCATCAACAGTGGTGCTTATCAGCGCACAGCTCTGAAGTTGTCTTCATTGCTCGCTGTGTACTTGGTATTCGCAGCCCGTGTGGTTCTGGATGGGTGAAACTCGAAGATTCTCGGGATTTCTTTTCCCGAGTTCTCTGCGGTGTCCTCGGACCTGCGCAGATCGGCCCCAGTCTCCGCTTGTATGCGGTGACTGGGGCCGTGGTGGTGTGGTTCGGTACCAGGCTGAGGATTGCTCTACTCGACGCTGAACTGGATGTGGTGGTGACCGGTTGCCGAATTGGGGATCGATTTCCTCCGCTCCGGAGTCTGGACGTTCCCGTCCTGATCGATCGCACGGACCGTGACGGTATGCAATCCTGCATCGACGTCGCTGAATCCGGTCTTCCACTGGCGCCAGGTGTCGATATTCACCTCGTCGCCGAGCTCGGCCGAGGTCCAGTCCCCGTCGTCGAGTTTCACATCGACTCTCTCGATGCCGCTCTGCTGCGCCCAGGCTGTACCACCGACGACGAGATCCCCCGCGGGTACCTTCGCCAGCGGTTTGGGAACTTCGACCCGAGAGGCGACAAGGATGGGCGCCTTGGCGTCCCACCCCCGATCGGTCCAATAGGCGGTCTTCTCATCGAAGCGGGTGACTTCGAGTTCGGTGACCCATTTGGTGGCGGAGACGAATCCGTAGAGCCCGGGAACGACGAGGCGGGCGGGGAATCCGTGTTCGGGAGGAAGCGGGCTGCCGTTCATTCCGACAGCCAGCAGGGAGTCCCGGTCATCGGTCAGAGCCTCGATCGGGGTCGAGGCGGAGAACCCGTCGAAGGAATGGGAGAGGACCATATCTGCGTCCTTGTGGGGCATCGCCCGGCGCAGCAGCTCACGCACCGGATAGCCCAACCACGTGGCATTGCCGACGAGGTCGCCCCCGACGGGGTTGGAGACGCAGGTGAGCGTGATGTGATGCTCTTCGAGGGGAAGATCGAGCAGGTCGTCCATCGTCAGGGTCACCTCCGACTCGACCATTCCGTGGATCCGCAATGACCATTCCTGCGGGTCGATGACAGGTGGCGCCAGCGCCGTGTCGATGCGGTAGAAGTCCTTCGGGTCCGTGACGAAGGGGGCCAGGCCCTTGACGTCGGGGTGGGCATCGGCAGGAATCGGAGGGGCCTTCTTGGCAGGCGTCGGCAGCACCAGTTTGGCAACCGCGGCACCGGCGTCGAGAGTCAACGAGGCCACGGTCTGTCCAGCCGCCACTGCGGCGGCCCCCGCTGCTCCGATGATGCCGGTGATGACGAAGAATCGGCGTCGAGATGGTGATGACGCCGGTTTCTCGGACGAGTCGGATGAGCTCTCCTCAGGTGTGGACGAGCCGGCAGGGATGGCCGCGGCAGGAAACTTCCGAGGGGCTGCGGGAGCTGTTCCGATCTCATTCGGACTCGTCCCGGAGCTCATGAGGACTCGGAAGACGGCCATGCCCAGGACGAGCCCGATGAGAGTTGGGATGATGTCGATGACACTGGACTCAGGACGGATGAGAATGACGAGGAGGGGAACCAGACCGGCCACGAAGAGGAGCACGGTCGCCAGGCGCAGCCGGTGAGATGCCAGCCAGCCGATGAGTCCGCCGAGGATCAACGCTGCGAATCCTGTGGTGAGGATGAGGAAGAGTTTGTCATTGGTGCCGAAGAGGTCGATGACAGGCTTGACGACTTCGGTCGGTGTGAGCGGAATGATCGTCTGACCCAGTGCCAGCAGAGGTGCCGCTTGCGGCCCGAACGCCCGGGCGATGAGGTCGGCGGCACCGAACAGGACGAGGGTGGCGACGATCCCGGCGAGGGCAGAGCGAAGTGGACTTCTCATGTACGGGTATTCGGAGCAGAGAACGATTCGGATGGGTGGTCCGGGTGCGAAGATTCGTCCCTGGGTCTCGTCCCGTTCACGAAATTATCAGTGATCTTGTCGTCTAGCTGACGTAGCATAGTGCAATGACTGAGAACCCAGGATACGCCGAGCCGCAGGCGCCAAGCGGAGACTCGGACGAACCCAGAAGTGCAAGTGCCCCCATCTATACGGCCAAGGTCGAGAACCTCGGCGGAACCTCGGGCGAAGTGCGCGTCGAAGACGGAATGACGCTGGCGACGGCACCCACCTCACATACCGATCAGGGCAGCAACCCCGAACAGTTCCTCGCGATGGCCTGGAGCACCTGCCTCGGCGAAACACTGAAAGTTGTGCTGGCCGTCAACGACGTCGAAGCTCTGTCCCGAGTCCGGGTCGAGGTCGACCTGCACGGTGAGTCCAACGCCGGATTCCACTTCGTGCCCCGGGCCTATATCTCCATCGAAGGCGTCTCCGCCGCGGACGCGGAGAAGTACGCGGGGCGGGCCCATGCCCGGTGCCCGATCTCGAAGCTGCTCAAGGGGCAGGGCAGCCCGAGCGTCGAGATCGAGGAATACAAGAACCCGGACAACTTCCAGCTCAGCTGAGTTGGACTCCAGCCGGTCTGACTCCAGCCGGTCTGACTCCAG
>NZ_JAKDJU010000017.1 GCF_030453725.1 Brevibacterium picturae | reverse complement strand
CGAGCCTTGAGTTCGTCGGTGTATTTCACTGGCACGAGAGAATCTCCTTCTTCCAATCTCCCTGCCTCTATTATCCCCGGAACGATTCATCCCTCTGCACTGTTCGGTCTCTGTGGTGTCTCATACTCAAGGTGTGTGCGGCAATGTGGGCAGTTGGTCACCCCATTGCTTATGGTTGTGCGAATGGCTTCAGCTCTTAGCCGTCTCCACTTTGCCTGTCCCCGTGCGTGAGGTTGTCATGCCTCACCGCTTGTCACGCCTCGCTCAGTTGTCTCCGTCATCTGAGATACATCTCTCTAGCCTACTGCAACGCGAAAATTCCGGAACCGCTTGAAACCGCCCTGGCGTCGCAGAGCTTTGATGAAAGCGTCATTGCTGCAACGAAAATGATACTGACTGAAGCCATGCGGCAACTCTTCTCGAACGGGTTGCAGCCGGGTAATCAGTGCTGGCGGGACAGCACGAGTTGCTATTCCGAACCGCGTCGAGATGTCTCATCTAGATCACACCTTTGTAACAGGCCGTTCTGGAGCCGCCGTCATTGCTAGCGTTATAAGTGCAAGACGGCTGTAAGGAAAGGAAATCATGAAACTCGCAACGCTAAAGCCGAACATCGCAACAGTTTTTGTAGCACTGATTGCGTTTGTTGCTCTTATTGCGGCAACAATGTTAGCGTCACCAGGATACGCGACCGACAATACAGATGTTAAACGCATCAGTGCTTCTAAGTTCAAGCAACATAAACCTAGCTCCGATGAGTATAAACTTTTTGTTGAGTCGAATGACAAAGGTTCAATTAACGTTAACGTGGAGCCAGGCTCTGACCAGACGCTCGATGTGAGCGATAATGGCGACCTCGACTTCTTGTCCAAAGATGGGAAGAAAGAGTTTCAGCTGGACAATCTAGACGCCATCACCGACAAGTACCCCGAGGCGAAAGTAAGCGACTGGAAACTTACATCTAGTGGCGCGAGTGTGAAGATCACCGCCCCGTCAGACGTGCAATCATCGTTCGAAAAGGCAACTTCCTGTGACGAACCGAAGAGCGCCGGTGCTGAGGTCGCAGGCGCTCAGGCGAAGAAGCAGAGTTACGGGGATTGCATGCTTGAGGGAGGCGTGAAAGGCGGCGTTGCTGGTGCGATCGCAGGATGTGCAACTGGAGCCTTTGCCGCAGGTGTCGGATGTATTGCAGCGATCGTGCCGGGCGCATCGGGCGGCTACCTTAGCGGTCTAGCGATTGCCCTTTGGGACTGCAAGGATAAACTGTAATATAGGGTATTCCGCCCGATTGAAAGGTTGATCATGAACACGCAGTCAAAGAGCACCAACCTGGTACACGTTATAGGCTGCAGCGTATTCGTCGCCCTGAACGTATCCTTCGCGCTCTTTTATAATGCAATTGGACTCGGCGTTGGATGCCTGATTGTATTGGCCCTCATTTGGGCCGAAAAGAAAACCTCCATGATGGATGTGGTCAAAGCGACACGCACCGATCCGGCGACTGCAACAACATTCAAAATTGCGGGAATCATCGCAAGCCTCACGCTGTTGACCAATATTGTTTTAGTAATGGCAGTCGATTTCAACGCTTCGTTGATCATCGGTTCCGGATCATCCGGGCTGATTCTTGCGGCAATGTCAGCACTTGCCTATGTGCCGTTCTTCATCCAACGCAAACGAATAGCAAGCGCCTAATTGGCAATTTCAGTTCGTACCGGAGCCGACAGCGTCCACAAGCTGTCGGCTCCGGTACGATTCCCACTTTCGTTGAGGTACCCATCAGGCCTCCGCGAGCAAGGTAACGGGGTCGGGGTACCTCGACAAGGTCGCGGCCGAGCTCAACGCACGCCCCCGTAGGTGTCTCGGGTGGGCGACACCAGCCGAGGTACTCGATAAGCGGTTAACTGATCACGGTCAATCACCGGGTGTTGCAACGACAGTTTGAATCCTTCGCCCGCTCCGCCGCCGGAACCCAACGCGGGTCCGGCTTAGCGAGAGTGACAACCACGACGACGATGAGGTTGGCGGCGACGGCCCACAGGCCGCCGTTGATGCCCAGCAGCGGATCGTTGCCCGTGTAGTGCAGGGCCACCATGGTCACCGATCCGACGATGAGTCCGGCGGCAGCAGCCTGCTTGCTCATCCGCGGCCAATAGAGGGCGAGGAGCGCGGCGGGCACGACCTGTGCCAGACCTTCGTAACTGAGCACGGACAGCTCAACCAGTGCGTCGGGCATGAGCAGGCTCATCACCAGGGCAATCACACCGACGATGAGACACACCCACTGGGACAGTGTCTTCTGCCGCAGACCCCGCGCAGCCAGCTGGTCCTTCGTCATCGTCGCGGAGTTCTTCGGTCCAGACAGTCCTCCGCCGAGGACCGTGCGTCCCCACATCGAGCCGATCGAGAGCATGTACACGCTCATCGGCACGATGGCTGAGAGTGCACCGGCGACGCCGATGACAGCGACGAGCGGGGCCGGCAGCGAGTCGATGACCACGGAGAACAGCGCCAAGTCTGCATCCTTGAGAGCGGGAATGACGAAGAGCGCTGCCACACCGACCATCATCGGCACGAGAAGCAGCAGCTGGTACCAGGGCAGGATGATGGAGTTGCGGCGCAGAGTGTTCGCCGAGGTACCCGAGAGGTAACCAGCGATCGACGTGGGGAAGACGGTGATCGTGATCCCGTTGAGGATGATCGTCGAGATGAACCAGGCGCTTCCATACGTTCCCTCGCCCGCACCCGGGAAGGTCAGCCACTGTGACTTCTCGACCACGAGCCGGTCGAGCAGCGGGGCCAGACCGTCGAAGTAGTGCAACGGAACATAGATCGCGAGGAAGGCCACGGCGAGGATGACGAGCCCATCCTTGAGCGCACTGACCCAGGCGGAACCGCGCAGACCGGAGAAGAGGATGAACGCCTCGGCGACGATGAAGGAGATGATGGCGGCGACCTTGAGGTCGATGGCCCCGTAGCTCATGGCGTTGACGACGGCGCCCATGCCCTGAATCTGCAGCTGGATGTAGGGGACGATGAACACGGTCGCGAGCACGGCCACGAGGATCGCCAGACCTCGCGAGCGGAAACGGTGCTCAACGATGTCGGAGAGGCTGACGAGTTTGTGCCTGGCCGCATAGGTCCAGAACAGCGGTCCGACGAGGTAGGCGACAACGAGCCCGACGCTGAGGTAGCCGATGAGGTAGAGGATCGGCACACCGTAGGAATACGACCAGCCGGCGGTGCCGAGGAACGAGAACGAGGTATAGGTCTCGCCCGCCATGAGGAGGAGGATGAAGATGAATCCGAGGCCGCGTCCGGAGACCGACCATTCGTCGAGGGACTTCTCCCGCCCGCGGCCCGACCAGATGCCGATGCCTATGGTCGCGAGCATGGCAATGCCGAAGATGATGCAGGCGATGATCGCTGAAGAGCTCATTTCTCGGTCTCCTCGATCGGGTAGTCCTCACCGAAGGCGATATCGGCCGGGACATATTCGGCCTTGTTGCCGCGGTAGTAATGATCGCCGCGGGCAGCCATCCACACGAAGAACCACGTGAGTATCGTGACGATGATCGTGTAGGTGAGGATGAACGGCATCCCGAAGATGCGTGGCTCGATCGAATTCGCGACGAAGGGCGTCAGGAGGTAGCCCACGACGGGAACGATGAGGAGCAGCAATGAGTACCGCCGCCGAGGTGGCCTCGACGGCGGTGGTGAATCGTGAACTCCCGACATGCGCAACCTCTTCCTCTTCGAATGGACACCGCAGGTGAGCGGCCTGCGTCAGGCTAGTGGTGCGTGTCACGGAAGGTGGAGATCAGTCCGAAATGTGGAATCGGCGGGCCGCCTCTCGCAGAATTTTTGATCTATATGAAGCTCCCGGCGGCTGGCTACTGTGCGCGACGAAATTGTGGATACTTGTCCGGCCGATGAGCGAGTTGACGAGCTGGATCGTTAGTGTAAATGAAATGCTAATTGGAGACGTGCTCATTCTGAAGAACTGATAATTCCCTTTTCGGTAGCCGCTTCTACGAGTGGCTGGGCGATGGTATCCCCGACCGTCTCTCGAAACTTCTCGACCATTTTCCGCACGCGGTAGCGAGTCATCGAGTTGGAGCTGGCTTCGCTCCAGACGCGCTCAGCGAGGAAGGCAATTAGTTCAGGGCCGTGGTTGGCGACGACGTTAGGCGGAAATTCCCGGGTAATGAGCTGTTCGCCGAAACCGATACCGCGTCCGCTAAGAAGTGTGGCGGCGGACGGAACGAACTTACCAACGAAGGGCACGGCGTCGGCCCAACGGGCGAGCTCCTCAGCAGAGGCGATTCGCGGTTTTCCGCTAAGGCGACGCTCAAGATGGCTGCCAAGCCACTTGCGCCAAACCTCGGTGCCGTCAACGCCATCTTCACGTAGGAAACGGACTACTACTTCTGCGAAATTGACGGCATGAGACCCGTCGGATGCGAGGACGGCCTGATCAAGCAAGCGTCTTCGGTCAGCACTGGTGATACCTGCGTATGACACTACGGAAGTGACGAATTGCAGGAAAACACGTTTCAGGGACTGGTCTGCTAGCTCGTCGAGACGATCGAATTCACCGACCAAGCTGTCGAACAGGCCGGTTGCGAGAATTCGATCATTCCACCTGGCACGGTGCAGGAAAGGGGTCCAACCAAAGGCGTGGCGCTCCGGGTCACTAAAGATCGGAAGCAGGTGTGCTGCCGCGAAGTCTGCATCTGCGGCGAAATAGAAGAACAGCTCTCCGGCAACCGCAGGCTGAGTTGCATCCAGCGCATCCTTGTCGGTGTTTAGTAGCGCTACGAGGGCATGGGACTCTTCTTCACTGAGTCCAGCCCAGCCTTCTCGTGAGTGGCGCCAGCGACGATCGACTTCGATATTCCAATACTGGGCCAAGAAACCCGGCCACGAGTTGAGGTACAGCGGCGCCATCGATAAGGGATTTGAGTCTTTCCGATGAACAAATTCTGCGCCGTGGTCGCCCCAGGCGGCTCTCGCCAGTGCTCGCATGGATGCGAGCACTGGCGATTCATCCTCATCGATCTGCAAGCGGATCTGATCGAGTAGGAAACGTCCAATTGCGTAGGTGGAATCCTTGTCCGGCAATAGTTTGTTGAGGCGTTCTACGGCACCGAGAGCTGCTTCCCCGAGATCGGCTTTCCCCCACCCCTCGGCGATCGCACGCCACATATCGCCGTGCTTATCGTCAGGGGCGTCCCGGCCGTTAATTGCGTCCCAAAGTAGCTCGCCAAGGTCTGGGCGTCGCTCAGCGGCCTGCTGCAGGAGTCGGAGCGCGTCTCGCCACTCGGGCTGATCGAAGTGGTGTCCGGAGTAATCATGCGATAGTAGATCATCGAGTGCAGTTCCCACGTGCCTATCGAGCGCTTGAATAAATTCCTCAATATCTATTGGCGGTTTCCCGTCCCAGGTTCCACTAGTCATCCAACTATCGAGGTCAGGGTGCTCGCGCACGTCGAATCCGGGATTCTCCGCCTGGATCACCGTGAATGCAGTTTGCGCTTCGGCCCAGTCAGGGGCGGCCCGCGTCAACCACGCGAGCAAGTTGTACTTTGCGTATGCCAAATGTTGGTCACGATCAGGAAAGTCTTTGGGGTAGTCGGGTGCGACAAATGCGGCTTCGAGGACTCGTTGCTTGGCTGGCGGCGATGCAGTGTCGACTGTTGCAGCAAGAAGCTTATATATCTCATGTTTCAAAGTGCCAGCAAAAAGCCCGGTGCGGTTGAGGAGCCATGACAGTTTTTGATCCGCAGTCAGTGCAGGATCGGTGGTTACTAGATACAGAGCCAGCCGCTGAAGTATTGCGCGCTCCAGATTCCACCATCGATCAGGTAGATTCGGCATTGCAGGCAGTGCTTTGATCCCATAATCTCTGAGGCCGTCAATGAGTGCATCGAGAGGCTCTCGAAGCTCATCCTGGGAGTGCGGTTCGACCGCTGAACGGTGACGGCTTAGCGAGTCCCAGTCTCGCTCGCCGTGATACGCATCGAGCAAGTCGTAGGCCGCGACAGCGGCGTCCTCCATAGCACTGGCCAAAGAAAGGTCTCCAGGGTCAGATACTTGCACTACGAGCTGTATCGTTTGCGTCAGCGTCTCTTCCTCCGAGTGCCAGGTTACCTTCGCATCGGGATGAATAGTGCGCTCGGTGTAATCATCGACGAACCACCGACGCTCTAACTTGAGGTATGGACGCAGCGCCATACGCAGCACCGCCATACTGGGTAAAGACGCATCAGAAGATGGCATCATCAGGAAGTGGTTTTCGACTGGAGTAGACCACTCGTAAATCGAGGTTGCGAGGACCACTTGCCACCGTCTTCCAGCGGCGGTATCACGTTTGATTAGGTCATTTGTGATCCAGGTGGCAGTTCGGTGTAGCGAGGCCGTCATCGACTGTCCGAGTCGTTGTAGGGTCTGGAGCGCTGCACCGTTGAGCGTTTCTGAGGCGATAAACGTCTGTGCAAACCAGTCTCCCAGGACTGCGGTCGCGTTTGGCACATCTGTGGGCGAAAATAAGGTTTTGAATTCAGGAATGTCCTCCAGCCACGTAAGCCACTCAAGTTTGGCATCGTCGGGAAGCAATCGAGTTGCATTCGCGAAGTCGGTGGCGCCCTCGTGAAGCTGGATACGAGAGTGGAGGTAATCACGCTCGGGCAGTGGCAGTGCGGTTCCGCCAGCTATGATCGTTTGCACACGAGACCTGTGGTCGGTTTGGCCCATCGTGGATCGGCTCGCCCACGCGGTGAGCGCAGCCACGAGCGTTTGATGATCATGTGCAACTACAGGGTAGGCAATCGGCTCAATCCCTAGGTAGTCCCACTTGGCGTTCGAAGGATCGTCCGTGAAAGCGAACCGTTTGGAATCCGTGGTCTTGGCGTTCGATGGCAACCCGAGCGCTAGGTATCGCATGATCACGTCATCGTGGCTGTAACCGATAAAGACCACGGTGAATCGATCGAACATAGGTAGGAGGAAACGTGCTGCCCATGCGTCGGTAATGTATGCATGGCCAAAGTCTCGGTCGGTGAGGATCATCTCCTCTTTCGGGCGCCGTATCGATCCGTGGAGGTGAACAAGTCCAGTGAAGTCTCGTCCGAGTGGTAACGCCGGAGAGTACCAGGTGTTCGGGATCGCAATAGATCTACTAACTGCAGCAGAAACAAGATGATCATCGTAGTTGGTTGTGACGACGCGGAACGTGCCTGCGATCCCAGCGAGGTCGACAATCGCACTATGTAGCGGATTGAATCTCGATTTCGGATTGGAAATCAGGGTATGTGCGTGCTCATGAGCGTCAAATCCCTGGGGCAATGACTCCAGCTGTCCAATGAAAAAGTCCAGTCCGCCGCGTCTCGAGAATGGATGCGACGCCATTCGAGCCAGCCTCTTCGCGAGGTTTTCAAATAGTGGAAGGTTCGAAGGTTTGCTTAGAGATGCCCCAGCTCCTACAAAAAACACGAGTTCGCCACGTTCGTGGGCGTCGAGGATTTCGTCGGGAAGCTCGACGTCGCTGGTTATCCACACTTGGCCAAAACCTTCCTGCCGCTATCTAATGCGTTCAGCGACGCCCCGTCCTCGTCAGAAGGTCTGTGCGAACCCTTGCCGAGCTCTCTTCTAGAGTCGCTTTGAAAACGATCTTATCTGGATCGACATACTTCGCTCCCTTGAATGCTCAATTGAATTGCATGTTCCAAGAGGCCCATTCTAGGACTTGCGAGTGATAGCGCTCGGTAGAACGGTATTACTTACCAAGACTGTGTCACAGCTCCGGCAGCAGCGAGATCGGGTTCTCGATGCAGTCCGCGACGAAGGTGAGGAACCGGCTCGGCTCGGCACCGTCGCATGCGCGGTGGTCGAAGACGAAGGACAAGAACATGACCTTGCGGACGGTGAGCTCGCCGTCGACGGCCCACGGGCGTTCCTTGATCCGTCCCAGGCCGAGCATCGCGACCTCTGGGAGGTTGATGATCGGGGCGGATCCGTCGACGCCGAACACGCCGTAGTTGTTGAGCGTGAAAGTTCCACCGGTCAGCTCCTGAGTGCTGAACTTGCCGGTCGGTGCCTTTCCGACGGTCTCGGACACGGAATCGCGCAGCGCTCGCAGGCCCATCTGGTCGGCGCCGTGGACGACGGGAACCATGAGGCCCCGCGGCGTCTGGGCGGCCAGGCCGAGGTTGATGTCGCCGTGGGTGACGATCTCGTTCGCCTCGGTGTCGATAGAGGAGTTGATGATCGGGTACTTCTTCAACCCCGCGACAACGAAGCGGGCCACAAGCGAGAGCAGCGAGTATTTCTCTCCGGTCCTCGCCTCAAGGGCCCGTTTCGTGTTCAGCAGCTCGGTGGCGTCGACGTCGAGCCAGATCGTCGCCTCGGGAATCTCCTGCCGCGATTTCGTCAGCCGCTCGGACACGACCTTGCGCAGCCCCGTGATCGGAGTCCTGGTGTCGCGGTTGCCTGCGTCAACAGAAGCCGCGGCTGCTTCCCCCGCCGAGGTGGTGCCCGGAAGGTCGTCGGTGCCTGTCCGAGTCGTGTTCGACGTCCCCGCGGGGACGCTTGCCGTGCGCGCGGAGGTGATACCGGGGCCCGAGGCTATCGCTGAGAGCACATCGGCGCGGGTGACGACCCCGCTGGGTCCGGTGCCGGGCAGGTGTTTGGCGCTGATCCCGTGGTCTTTCGCGAGCTTGCGCACGATCGGTGACGACACGGGAGAGACTCCGGTGTCCGAAGCCGTCGTGGATGCAGCCTCGGGTGCCGGGGGAGTGGCGGCCGATGGCTGCGGGGAGACCTGTTCGGTGGGGGCCGGTCGCGCAGCGGTCGGTGGCTCGCTCTGAGCCCCGAAGGACCGCTTCTTCGTCGATCGGGCCTTCGGCTCGGAAGTTCCATAGCCGATGAGGTTCGCACCGCCACCGGCGGAATCGTCGTCCAGGTTCGACTTCGCGTCCGCACTCGAACCAGCACCTGCCTCGGCGACGGAGAGCAGGGCCTGACCTGCCGACACGGTGTCACCGGCGTTCGCATGCAGCACCTCGATCCGCCCCGCGAACGGGCACGGCAGTTCGACGACGGACTTGGCGGATTCGACCTCGACGACCATCTGATCGACGTGAACCTCGTCGCCGACGTCGACGAGCCAGCTGATGAGCTCGGCTTCTGTCAGTCCTTCACCCAGGTCGGGGAGGATGAAGTCGCGCACGGCCGTCGTGGAGCCGGCAGTCCCGGTCACACTCGTCTCGGCACTCATCACAGCTCCCAATCCCAGGATTCGAAGGCGTCGAGAACGCGTTCGGCGGTGGGCAAGTAGTACTCCTCGAGCTTCGGGGACGGGTAGGGCACGTCGAAGCCGGTGATCCGCAGGACCGGGGCCGACAGGTGGGTGAAGTTGGCCTCTGTGACGCGGGCGGCCACCTCGGCGCCGTAGCCGCCGAACTGGGCGGCCTCGTGGATGATCGCTGCACGGGACGTTTTGCGCACGGAAGTCGACACAGTCGCGTCGTCGAAGGGCGACAGGGTCCGCAGGTCGATGACCTCGATCGACAGTCCGTGGTCGGCACCTTCTTCGGCCGCGGACAGAGCCGTGCGCACGGTGGGCCCATAGGCCAGCAGTGTCACGTCGCTGCCCTCGCGCACGACCTGCGCCTGGTCCATCGCGGCGGTCTGCACGGGCAGGCGCAGCTCGTCCTTCATCCAGTAACGGGACTTCGGCTCCATGAAGATCACGGGATCGTCGGAGTCGACCGATTCGCGCAGGAGGGAGTAGGCGTCGGCCGGGTTCGACGGGGTGACGACGGTCAGGCCGGCTGTCGACGTCCAGTAGGCCTCAGAGGAGTCCGAGTGGTGTTCGACGCCGCCGATATCACCGGCATACGGAATCCGGATCGTGATCGGCAGGCTCACGCGGCCCTTCGTGCGATTGCGCATCTTCGCGACATGGGACACGATCTGCTCGAACGCGGGGTAGGCGTAGGCGTCGAACTGCATCTCGACGACCGGGCGCATCCCGGCCATCGCCATGCCGATCGCGGTGCCGACGATCCCCGACTCCGCGAGAGGGGAGTCCCAGACCCGTTCGGGTCCGAATTCCTTGCGCAGGCCTTCGGTGACACGGAAGACCCCACCGAGGCGACCGACGTCCTCACCGTAGACGAGGACGTTCTCGTCGGCGGCCAAGGAGTCGTGCAGGGCCTGGTTGAGCGCCTTCGTCATCGTCACGGAGACCGGCGCCGGAACCTCGTCTGCTGTGGTCATAGCGGTGACGGTCATGACTGAACCGCCGTTGCGAGCTCAGCCTCGAGAGTTTCCTGCTGCCGGGCGAGGCTGGCGCGAGGGTTTGCGTAGACGTGGGCGAAGAGTTCGGCCGGGTCGATCTCGGCCTCGGTGTTCATGGCATCGCGGACCGCCGTGGCGAGCACTTCTGCGCTGGCTGCGATGTCTTCTGCGCCGTCGTCGTCGAGGATACCGGCGGATCGCAGGTGCTTCTCGAGACGGTCGATGGGGTCGAACTGCTTCCAGTGCTCGACCTCTTCTGAGTCGCGGTACTTCGTGGGGTCGTCGGAGTTCGTGTGCGACTCCATCCGATAGGTCAGGCACTCGATGAGGGTGGGGCCCTCGCCGTCCCGGCCGCGTTCGAGTGCCGCAGTCACGGCGGCGAATACGGCCGCAATGTCGTTGCCGTCGACGCGGATGCCGGGCATGCCGTAGCCGGCGGCACGGTCGGCGAGCATCGTGGCGTTCGACTGCTCCCGCAGCGGGGTCGAGATCGCGTACTGGTTGTTCTGCAGCACGAAGACGGTGGGAGTCTGCCACACCGAGGCGAAGTTGAAGGCTTCGTGGGTGTCGCCCTCACTGCTGGCGCCGTCGCCGAGGAAGGTCAGAGTGCAGGCGTCGGTGCCCTTGAGCTTGGCTGCCATGGCGAAGCCGGTCGCATGCAGGGTCTGTGTGGCCAGCGGTGTCGCCGCAGGTGAGGTGTGGTACTCGTTCGGATCGAACCCGCAGTGCCAGTCGCCGCGGAAGGCGGAGAGGATCTCGGTCACGGGCACGCCGCGGGTCAGCAGTGAGGCGGTGTCGCGGTAGGTGGGGAAGAGCCAGTCGCCCGGTGCCAGTGCGGTGGTGGCACCGACCTCGATGGCTTCCTGGCCGGCGGCGGACGGGTAGGTTGCCAGGCGCCCCTGCTTGGTCAGGTGGGTGACCTGAGCCTCGAAGCGCCGGACCTGCACCATCTTCTGGTACAGACCGAGCAGCGTGCGATCGCTCGGGATGCTTAAGCCCTCGGTAGGGGCATCGGTGGGCTGACCGTCTGCACCGATGAAGCTGACAGGCTGCAGCTGGGGCAGTGAGCGGCGAGAGGTGGGAACGTCAATGGTCATGGCCCCATGGTGGCGTGACCCGAGTCACCGATCCAGGGTCTGCGAACAGGTTCGGACGGGGCGTGCGTTTGCGTCGTGAAGAGCGGACGAAAGGGCCGTTTCGTGCAGGTCGGGCGGACGTTTGGCCGCTCAGATCTCGCCCCAGCGGTATCCGCGCGAGGTGAACGCCGCGGCGACCCTGTCCTTCTTGCCTTCGACGTCTCCCTTGTACGCCTGGTGCCCGCCTTCGGTGAGGATGGTCAGCTTGCCGCCGTCGAAATAGGCGGTGGAGTATGCGGCTCGGGAGATCCGCAGCGGATGGTCATCGGCCCTGCCGACGAGGATCCGGTCGTCGTCGACACTCAGGGGAGTGGTGGAAGCGCTGATGACGAAGGTCGCGATTGCTCCGAGAACCCCACCGATGATCGGACGGGCGATGACCACCCAGGCCTGATCGAACTTGCTGAGCTTCTCGACGACTTCCCCGAAGGGAATCGGAAACCGCGCTGCGAAGGCGCCCACTGCAGGGAGGAAGAATCCGAGGGCGACTCCGATGCCGACGCAGACGAGGCCGATGACGAGAATGTCGGCTCGGCTGAGCGCGAAGACGTCGGCGGTCGAGCGGTCGTTGTCGGCGCGTGTCATGGTCTCTCCCTGCTGTGGCAATCATCATTCCTCGCCGTCGTGATGGAACACTAGTGTAACAAAGTGGAACAATTCTGTTCCATGAGAGAGAATCGAGACAGATCGACCGGATCGGAGTCGACATCTCAGAACGAAGGGTGGGGCGCGGATGACGAAGGGGATGGGGCGGCTGGGCAAGGAGGCCCTGGTCAGGGAAGCGATGGCGATCCTCGCCGCGAATGCGACGGCCTCGATGTCGGATGTGGCGTCCGAACTCGGTGTCGGCAGGACCACTCTGTACCGTCATTTCGGGGACAGGGAAGCGATGATCGCCGAGGTGGCCCGCCTCGGCGCCCGAATGTTCGGTGACGCACTGATGAGCGCTCGTCCTGCAAGCGGGCCCGGGCTCGATGCCGTCGAGCGGGTGTGTGCCCAACTGTTCACGGTTCCCGACGCGCTCACACTCATGTTCGCCGACGAGCCCATCATCACCGACGATGTCTTCGCCGAGGTGGAACGTGAGCGCAGGGCCGAGGCGGAGAGTGAACCCGACGCTGCGCCAGGTTCAGCAGACGATGGCGACGTCCTCGAGGCAGTCATCGCCAGGGGGCAGTCCGATGGATCCATCACCACCGAGGTGCCCGTCGTGTGGGCTGCGATGTACGTCTTTCTGACGATCGGCTCGGGGCACCTCTTCAGCGTCACGTCAGGTGAGACCGGACCGGATGGGAGGGCGCGCGCATTGGCGCTGACGGTCCGGGCCGTGAGGAAGACGCTCGGGTCAGAGAGGGCGATCAGGGAATACCGGAAGGACTGAGTCGGAGAATCAACGTCTTCGACGATTCGGCGTCGTCAACGAATGAGCGCGGTCGACGATTCAGTGACCTGAGCCCGGACGGTGTCCTTCTGCCTCATCGAGGATGAGCAGCGAACGCGACGACACCACCCCTGGGACTTCGTGGATCCGGCGCAGAATGACCTGCGACAGTGCGGTGTTGTCAGGGGCGTTGACGGTCACCAGGGCGTCGATGTCACCGCTGACGGCCTGGACCTTCTCGACGAACGGAAGTTCGGCGAGCTCATCCCTGACCTTGGGCCAGGGTCGATCGCCGATCTTGACGACGACCACCGCGGTCACGGTCATTCCGAGGGCACTGCGGTCCACCTCGGCGGTGAATTTTCTGATCGCACCGGATTCGATCAGCGCGGAGAAGCGCTTGTGGGCCGCCGATCGGGAGATGTGCACCTGCTCGGCGAGCTGACGGACGCTCAGGCGCGAGTCGTCGACGAGGGCAGCGATGATGCTGCGGTCGATATCGTCGAGGTCGAATGCCACGAGGCGCTCCTTCAACGTTGATGCGGGCGGATCCGCCAGTCGTTTCCTGGTCACAGTCGGCGTCTCCAGTCTAAAGCCCGTTCTGTGACCTCGCTCATCATGCCTGGCTCAGTCTGCGATGACCTCGTGGACCGGGATGCGATCATGCTGCGACACCACAATTCTTTCGATCGTTCGTACAGTAAACGTGTTGCGTACGGCACACAGCACGTAAGATGATTCACTGAGTACTTCTCCGGGCTTCCTCGCGGACCCCGGGTGTCGAACGAAATTGCGCTGGCTGTAGATTATGAGACAGAAGTCTCACAGCAGCCGGAATTGCCCCATGGAATAGGAGTCATCCTTGAAGATCGCGGTGTTGGTCAAAGAGGTCCCGGACACATACGGGGATCGGAAACTGAATTTGGAGACCGGTTTGGCGGATCGTTCCGCCTCGGAAGCGGTCCTCGACGAAATCGGCGAGCGTGCGCTCGAAGTCGCTCTCTCCTATAAGGACGGCAGTGACGGCACCGAGGTGACCGTCATCTCGATGGCACCCGACACCGCGACCGCCACGATCCGCAAGGGCCTGGCCATGGGCGCGGACAATGCCGTGCACGTGAGTGATGAGGAGCTCCTCGGCGCCGACCTCGGGCTGACCTCGGAAGTTCTGGCAGCGGCCATCCGCCGCGGCGGCTTCGACCTCGTCATCACCGGCAACGTCTCCACCGACGGCAATGGCGGCATGATCCCGGCCATGCTCGGCGAGCACCTGGACTTCCCGCATGTGACCGGCCTGAGCGCGGTTGAGATCAGCGACGGCAAGGTAGCAGGCACCCGTGGGGTCGAGGGCGGCAAGCAGGAAGTCACTGCTGAACTTCCCGCCGTCATCTCCATCACCGAGGCGCTTCCCGAGGCCCGTTTCCCGAACTTCAAGGGCATCATGGCCGCGAAGAAGAAGCCGTTCGAGGTCATCGGCCTGTCCGACCTCGACATCGATGCCAATGACCAGTCCACTGCACGATCGATCATGGTCACGGTGGCCGAGAAGCCGCCGCGTGAAGCCGGAGAGAAGATCGTCGACGAAGGAAACGGTGGAGCAGAGCTCGCCGAATTCCTCATCAAGAACCGCCTGGCCTAAGGAGAGTCGATATGTCCGAATTCCCACAAGACTCCATTCTCGCCGTCCTCACCGCCGATGCCGAAGGCCAGCTGGAGAAGCCGGCCGCTGAGCTCCTCGGCGGTGCTGGTGAGATCGGTACCCCCGTCGCACTGGTCCTCGCTCCTGCCGGCCAGGGCGAGTCTGCCGCCGAGCAGGCCGCATCCTTCGGTGCCGTCCAGACACTCATCGCCGAGGTTCCTGAGGGCAATTCCGCGCTCGGAACCTTCGCCGTCGACGCCCTGAGCGCCGCGAGCGACCTGGCCGCGCCCGATGCCATCCTCATCCCACACTCGATCGACGGTCGCGACATCGCCGGACGTTTCGGCGTCCGGTCCGGTTCGGCCGTGTCCGTCGATGCCCTCGGCGTCGAGCGTGACAGCGAAGGCATCGTGGCCAACCACTCCGTCTACGGCGGCGGCTACACCGCCTCGTCAGCACCGACCTTCGGTGCCCCCGTCATCACCATCCGCCAGGGATCCATCGAGACCCGCGGGGAAGCCCAGTCCGCGAACTCGCAGGCCCTCGAGGTTGCCGATTCCGGCAAGCGCTCGGCCCAGGTCGAGTCCTTCGAAGCCGTCGTCGAGACGTCTTCGCGTCCCGAGCTGCGTGGCGCCTCGAAGGTCGTCTCCGGTGGCCGTGGTGTGGGCTCGGAGGAGTCCTTCGAGCTCGTCGGCGAATTCGCCGATGTCCTCGGTGCCGCTCTCGGTGCCTCGCGTGCGGCCGTCGATGCCGGATACATCGCCCAGTCCCACCAGGTCGGACAGACCGGTGTCTCCGTGTCGCCGCAGCTCTACGTGGCACTCGGCATCTCCGGTGCGATCCAGCACAAGGCCGGCATGCAGACCTCGAAGACCATCGTTGCTGTGAACAAGGACGGCGAAGCGCCGATCTTCGACATCGCCGATTACGGCGTCGTCGGCGACCTGTTCAAGGTCGTGCCGCAGTCGATCGAGACCTTGAAAGAGAACAAGTCCTGATATGGCCACGTATTCCAGTTCGCTGCGCTCGGGCCTGCCCAGAGAGCCGGGCGGTGAGCCATGGCCCCCAGAGGGCGTCATCGGCGAGCCGCTCGAGCCGGGCACTTCCGCTGTCTCGGTTGAGTCGGCCGAGCCGGTATCCGCTGATTCCGGCGCCGAGGCGGTTGAGTCGGCAGACTCGGTCGAATCCGTAGACGCGGCCGAGCCGGTCGACACCGACCAGCCCGTTGCGGCCGAGTCGCCCGCCGAGGCTGAACAGCCGACCGCCGTCGAGGCCGACGCTGCCGGAGAGCTGGAGGAAGCCGATGAGTCCGGCTCACTCGGTGCCGGTGCGGCAGCCGGCGCGACCGGTGTCGCTGCCGGTGCAGCGGTTGGAACAGTGGCCGCCGCATCCGATTCGGACGCGGACTCAGGTGACGCTGCTGAACAGCCGTCTGAATCAACTTCTGCCCAGTCGTCCGCTCCTGCCGCCGAGGCGAGCAGCGAGGTTCCGCTGCGCCGTGGCCTGCCCCGCGTTGCCGGTGGCGAACCATGGCCGCCCGAGGGCCTCGCGCCTGCCGGTGTGAAAGCGCCATCGAATTCGGAAGCTGCTTCAGCAGCCCCCGAGGCCGAACCCGCAGCTCAGTCCGACTCTGACTCCTCGTCCGTTGCTCCGGCTGCTGCCGGTGCCGCAGGTGCGGGAGCTGCAGTCGCTGGTGCAGCTGTCGCGTCCAATGCCGACACTGAGCCCGCATCCCAAGCGTCCGCGGACGCTGAGCCGGCTGACTCCTCTGCGGCGGCTGAGACTGCCCCCGCCGGGGATGTTCCGCTGCGCCGCGGTCTGCCCCGCGTTGCCGGTGGCGACCCTTGGCCCCCAGAGGGCCTTGCCCCTGCAGGTGCGAAGGCCGCCTCGGCACCTTCGACTCCACCTGCAGGTGAGAGTGCTCCTGCGGCTGATGGTGCTGCGGGCTCGAGCACGTCCGCGGGTGGAGAAGCTCCAGCCGCAGATGATGCGTCCACGGATACCGACAAGTCATCGGCTGCTCCGGCCGCCGCTGCGACGGCCGGAGCCGCCGTTGCCGCTGTCGGCGCTGGTGCTGCTGCCGCCTCCGGGAAGAAGTCATCCGGCGAGCTCAGCGATACTCCTCTGCGACGAGGACTGCCTCGCGTGGCAGGCGGGGACCCATGGCCCCCAGAAGGATTCGCTCCTGCCTCGACCGATTCAGCTGCGGCCGAATCGAGCTCGACGGCTCCGGCTGCTGAAAGTGATTCGTCTGCTGAAGGTGATTCGTCTGTCGCCTCGGCTCCCGACGAGAAACCATCTGAGTCTTCCTCGGCTGCTCCAGCGGCAGCCGCAGGAGCAGCTGCCGTCGGTGCCGGTGCAGCCGGTGCCGCTGTCGCAGCCTCGAGCTCGGGCGACAAGTCCGCGCCTGACGAAAAGCCGGCGGCCACCTCGGCGGACCCGAAATCGACGAGATCCGGACTGTCCAAGTCGACGGGACCTGCTCAGAGGAAACCGATGGGCAAACCCGCCGCCAAGGCGACGGACAAGCCGACGGCGAAACCCGCAGCGAAACCGGCCGACAAACCTGCCGCGAAGACGAGCTCCGCACCTGCCAAAAAGGCTCCGGCCGCGAGCTCAGCGACCAAACCCTCGCCGGCGGCCGCCTCGGCGAAAGCATCGGGAACGGCCGCGAAGAAGGAACCGACCATGATCGGTTCGAAGTCCGTGGGCCAGTGGGCGAAGCTCGGTGGCCTGGGGCTCGGCGGACTCATCGTCGTTGCCGGCATCTTGGTCCTCGCGGCACGCGGGCTCACGACCCTGCCCGGTGTGCCGGAGTTCCTCGAGAGGTATCCGGGCGAGTACGCTCTGCCGGAGTTCGTCGATGACGGGTTCCCGGCGTGGGCGAGCTGGACGCACTTCCTCAACGTCTTCTTCATGGTCCTCATCATCCGCTCGGGTCTGCAGGTGAGATATCAGCAGAAGCCGCCGGCCTTCTACACCCCGAAGAAGGGTGGCAAGAAGATCAGCATCAACCTGTGGTTCCACACGGGCATCGATCTGTTCTGGCTGGCCAACGGCGTGGTCTTCGTCGTGCTGCTGTTCGCCTCCGGACATTGGGCGCGGATCGTGCCGACGAGCTGGGAGGTCTTCCCGAACGCCGTCTCGGCGATGCTGCAGTACGCGATGTTGGATTGGCCGACCGAACACGGGTGGGTCAACTACAACTCGCTCCAGCAGCTGATGTACTTCCTCGTTGTGTTCGTTGCGGCTCCGCTGGCTGCGATCACCGGTGTGCGGATGAGCGAATGGTGGCCGAAGGACGCTGCCAAGCTCAACAAGATCTACCCGGCACCGTTGGCTCGCGCGATTCACTTCCCGACGATGATCTTCTTCGTCGTGTTCATCATCATCCACGTGTTCCTCGTGTTCGCCACGGGCATGCGTCAGAACCTCAACCACATGTACGGGGGTTCGGATGATGTGAGCTGGGTCGGTTTCATCTGGTTCGTGGCCTCACTGGCGGTCATCGTCGGCGGCTGGTTCGCCGCCAGGCCGATGCTGTTGGCGCCGATCGCGAATATGTTCGGCCGCGTCAGCAGCCGCTAGCAGAATATGCGCTGCCGGAGAGACTCCGGGATGTGGCCGGAAGCGCCGGACGAGGAAGGCCCCTGCAGGACGAGAGCGTCCTGCAGGGGCCGAATCGCATACAGCCCGATCACTTCTTGTGCCGACGGCTGCCGCCATGCCAGTCCTCCTGCTGACCAGCGGAATCAGTGTCGACTCCGAAAGCAGCAAGCTGCGGTCGCTCCCGGAGACTTCGTTTGAGCTCCGAGAAGCCGGGAAAGCTTGCCAGTCCGACGACATGGTCCCAGAGTTCGACGGCCGAGTCCTCATCGGGCAGCCGACTGATCACCGGTCCGAAGAAAGCCACCCCTTCGGGCGGCGAGAAGTGGATGATCGGCGTGCCCACGTCCTTCCCTGTCAGCGCGAGAGCCTCATCCGTCTCCTGCTGGATCTCAGCGTCCCAGGTTTCGTCGTCGAGAGCCTGCGCCAATTCCACGGGCAAGCCAGCCTCGGCGAGGATCGGTTCCGCGAACTCCCGCGTCCCGCGCTCTTCACGCAACTCGCCTTCGGGTCGGTGGGTCGGCCAATCTGCCGCACCATCGAAGATGTGCCTCCCCATCGCCGCATACAAGGCACCCAAGGAGTCGCGGCCGTGTTCAGCTCGAGCCCGAGCTGCGACTCTCAGAAGTCGGAGTCCGGCCGTATGCCCCGCTTCGTATTCGGGTGGAAACTGCGCATCGTAGTCAACGTCGGCATTGATCAGACGCAATGAGATGAATCTCCAGTCCACGGTGTAGTCACGCTGTGCCTGCACCTGCCGCACCCATTTGCTCGTCATCCAGGCAAAAGGGCAGACCGGGTCGAAATAGAAGCGTATGTCGGCATTCATGCGGCCAACACTGGCACCGTGAGATGACCGGCGTCAATCCTTCGCCTGATGCTGGACAGGAGCTGGTCCTGACGTCGGCTCATGCGACCCTGGCTGCCAGGACGCACGAGAGATCGGTCAAGTCAGTGACGGTGTTGTCCGGTGGAGAGAAGCAGCTGGGGTAGGAAGCGCCCGAGCGGTTGAGCCAAGCCGTTTGAAGGCCTGCCCTTGCTGCACCGTGGATGTCCCAGGGATGGACGGCGACCAACATCATCTCCGAAGGGTCCGCGCTGCTCGTCCGTGCAGCATAGTGGTAAGCGGCCGGGGCAGGTTTCCACGCCGGTGCGTTTTCGACCGAGAGCAGAGACTCGAACGAATCGCCGATTTCAGCGCGTTCGAAGAGACTCGCAGCAATCGCGGTGGAACCGTTGGACAAGGTGATCAGCCGATACCCGGCCTGACACAGACCGCGGACTCCTTCGGGGACGTCAGGGTGCACACCCAGCGATGCCATGCCGACCATGATGTGCTCCACCGCCTGACTCCGGTTCCGGTCGAGGTCGACGCTGTTCAGCAAGCGGTGCAGCGCTTCGGCGCCCAACTCGGAGAACTCGACATTGTCGCCGGCCGCGGTCAGGGCAAAGCCGTCTCTGAGCAGGGTGGTGAACCAGAGTTCGGCCAGCGCCCCGGGTGCGCCGACCTCCTCGAAGAGCCCGGCCAATGGTGACATGTCCGAAATGGTTTCGTTCACGTCGAAGACGATGATTGATGGGCGGGTGCTCACAACGCTCTCCTTCACAGCACGGGGACGATTTCAGTGAACCCATTCTGCCCGAACCTGGGGATGCGGAACAGGCACCGTGCACAAGAGTCGGTTCGGTCGGACCCGGCGCCCGAGAACCCGGGTGGACCCAGCTCGCTCGACCGGTCGAGCGTTTTTCTTATGAGACACCCTTGACCCCGTCAATCTCGACCCCTAGTGTTTATGCAACAGGGTTGCAATGGCTGCAACTTACTCATATCAGTCACGATGATGGAGAAGACAACGATGTCGATATTCGCTCCCATGAGATCGGCGGTGTGACCATGACTCAGATCTCGGCTCCCGCCACGTCCCCCTCGGTCAAACAGAAACGTGTCCTGCGCCGTGTCATCTCGGCGAGCTTCATCGGCAACTTCGTCGAGTGGTTCGACTACGGCGTCTACGGATACTTCGCGGCCACGATCGCACTTGTCTTCTTCCCCGCCTCCGAGGGCAACATCGCCCTGCTCTCCACCTTCGCGGTCTTCGCGGTGTCCTTCGTCGTCCGTCCGATCGGCGGGTTCATCTGGGGACACATCGGCGACAAGATCGGTCGTCGATCGGCGCTGTCCGTGTCGATCCTCATCATGTCGGTCTCGACCTTCGCCATCGGCCTGCTGCCCAGCTACGCCATGGTCGGTCTGTTCGCGCCGCTCCTGCTCCTGCTCGTCCGCCTCGTCCAGGGATTCTCTGCGGCTGGCGAATATGCGGGCGCCTCGGCATTCCTCGTCGAATACGCACCCCCGGGTCGGCGTGGTCTCTATGGGGCAGTGGTTCCGGCCAGCACCGCTTCCGGGCTCCTGCTGGGTTCCGTACTCGCTGCGGTCCTGACCTCGGTGCTCACCGACGCGCAGTTGGAGACCTGGGGTTGGCGGCTGCCGTTCTTCCTTGCGGCTCCCATGGGTCTCATCGGCCGCTATATCCGCACGCGACTCGAAGACACCCCGGCCTTCCGCGAGCTGGCCCAGGAGGACGAAGTCATCAAGGCACCGGTCTTCGCAATGTTCCGCGACCATTGGCGTCCGCTCGTCATCGCCATGTGTGCGGTTCTGCTCAATGCGGTCGGTTTCTACGTGGTGCTCACTTATATGCCCACCTACCTCACGACGGAATTGGGGTACGGTGCCACCGAATCCTTCGTCGCCACGACGATCGCACTCCTGACGTACATCGGCTTCATTCTGTTGACAGGGCTGGCCTCGGACCGGTTCGGGCGCAAGCGGATGCTCTTCATCGCCTCCATCGTCTTCATCATCTTCACGGTCCCGGCGTTCATGCTTCTCGGCTCCGGCAGCTTCACCGTCGTCGTCCTCGTCCAGATCGCACTGGGCGGCATGCTCACCCTCAACGACGGGACGCTGCCGACCTTCCTCGCCGAGATGTTCCCGACGAGGATCCGCTACAGCGGATTCGCCGTCAGCTTCAACCTCTCGAACTCCCTCTTCGGCGGCACAGCACCGTTCATGGCCACTTTGCTCATCAGCATGACGAATTCGGCGCTGGCGCCCGGCTGGTATCTCATGGCTGCCGCCGTCGTCTGCCTGGGCGCGGTCCTCTGTGCCAAGGAAACCTTCCACAAACCTCTGCGCGACGTCTGATCGCGCAGACGCACTCCTCCCGGCTCACCCGCAACGCACCCTGATCCACCCACGGTTCACCCACACGAGAAGGAGATCTCATGACCACCACCACCGACACCGCCTCCGTCGCCGATCTCGAGCGCCTCAAGGTCCTCCACAACGGCTCCAAGTCGACGCTGACGTTCTCTGACACAGAGATGGAGCGGCGCCTGACCGGGCTGCGAACGATCATGGCCGAGAAGGAGCTCGACGCCGTCGTGCTCACCTCATATCACAACATCAAGTACTACTCGGACTTCCTCTTCACCTACTTCGGTCGCTCCTACGCGATGGTCGTCACCCCCGATGATTCCGTGACGATCACGGCCAACATCGACGCGGGCATGCCCTGGCGGACGAGCTACGGCGAGAACATCGTCTACACGGACTGGCGCCGCGACAACTACCTCTACGCCATCCAGGAAGGGCTGCGCCAGCGCGGCATCGCCGCCCCCAAGCGCCTCGGCGTCGAGGACGACAACCTGCCCCTGGAGAATCGCAACAAGATCCAGGGGGCCTTCCCCTCGGCAAGCCTCGTCGACATCTCACAGGCCGCGATGCGTCAGCGCATGATCAAGTCGGGTGAGGAGATCGAGGTGATCAAGCACAGCGCCCGGATCGGCGACCTCGGCGGCGAGGCGATCAAGGCCGCGATCACCGAAGGCATCAGCGAGTACGAGGTCGCCCTCATCGGCACCGAGGCCATGGTCCACGAGATCGCCAAGACCTTCCCCGACCAGGAGATCCGCGACACCTGGGTGTGGTTCCAATCGGGCATCAACACTGACGGAGCGCACAACTGGGCGACGACGCGGAAGGTGCGCAAAGGCGACATCCTCAGCCTCAACTGCTTCCCGATGCCCTCGGGCTACTACACCGCTCTCGAACGCACACTGTTCTACGGTGAGCCCGACCCGGCCTCGCTGGACCTGTGGAACGTCAACGTCGAGGTGCACAAGCGGGGGATCGAACTGATCAAGCCGGGAGCGGTGTGCAAGGACATCGCTGCCGAGCTCAACGAGATCTACGTCGAGCACGGACTGTTCCCGAACCGCACATTCGGCTACGGTCATTCCTTCGGTGTGCTCAGCCACTACTACGGCCGCGAAGCCGGTCTCGAACTGCGCGAGGACATCGACACCGTGCTCGAGCCGGGCATGGTCGTGTCGATGGAGCCGATGATCACCGTCCTCGAGGGGCAGCCGGGAGCCGGCGGCTACCGCGAGCACGATATCTGCGTCGTCGGCGAGTCCGGGTCAGAGGACATCACGAAGTTCCCCTTCGGACCCGAGCACAACATCATCCCTGCCTGAGCGGTACGACCACTCACGCAGGAGCTGAAGCAGGATGGACCGGGTCGATCCCGGTAAAGTCCGCGGGCATCGTCAGTCGGTGCTCGCGGACGAATACACTGACATCATGCCTCGACAGTCTTCCGACACCTCCCACCGCGGTGCCTCCGTCATCGAGAACACTGTGTCGATCCTCCGCTGCTTCTCCCCGGATCGGCAGGAGCTCGGCGTCACGGAGATCGCGCCGCGAGTGGGTCTGCACAAGAGCACCGTGTCCAGAATCCTCACCGCACTCGAAGCCCAGGGCATCGTCGAGCAGGAATCGTCCCGCCGCTACCGCCTGGGTCTGGGAATTCTCGCGATCGCCGGGCCCCTGCTCGCCGACCTCGATGTCAGAAGGGCCGCCTATCCGATCCTCCAGGACCTCACCCGCCGGACCGAGGAGACCAGCGCCCTCATCGTGTGGAACGGGACCGAGGCGATCACCGTCGAGCAGATCCCGAGCCCACAGCAGGTCAAGCACACTTCGAGTCTGGGGTCACGGTACCAAACCGCCCACAGCGCTTCGGTGCAGGTCTTCCTCGATGTCGCTGAGATCACCGAGGTCCGGGCGCTCGCCGACAGCGGCTCCCTCCTCGATCTGGACTCCGCCCCCGAGAATTTCGACGCCTACCGCGCGCTTCTGCGCAGCAATCGGCAGCGAGGCTACGCACTCAACGATGCCCGCACCTCGCCGAACGAGGTCGGGATCGCAGCCGGGGTGCACGACCATCGCGGGGCGCTCATCGCCGCCGTTCTCATCGCCGCACCCAAGTTCCGCACCGATGCGGATCAGATAGCGGAACTCGGTCAGTGCTGCGTGGAGGCCGCTCGCCGGGTCTCGCAGCGTCTGGGCGGACTCTGACTCTCGGCGGACACTGACTCGCAGGGCTCGACCCACCTGCGGGCAGCTCGACTCGCCTTTGGCATCACCGCCGGCATCGTTCCAGGACTCACCTCAGGGCTGTGCGCAGGGTCCTGTCGAAATCGCGGACATGGTCGGCGGCCAGTTCCGCCACCGCCTCCTCGTCGCCCTCGACGATCGCCTCGAGCAGGTCGATGTGCTCACGGATATGTCCGATGAGGTCTGGCATGCGCGGGATGACCAGGCACCAGATCCGCGTCGCCAGATCGTCGAGGCGCACGAGGGTCTCCGTGAGATGCGGATTGTCGACGGAGCCGTAGATGAGGCGGTGGACGGACAGATCGCGCTCCATCAGGGTCCGCTGATCGACCTCGGTTCCGAGACCCCGGAGTTCTGAGATCATCGTCATGAACTTCTTGCGTCGGGTGGCCTCGAGGTTGGCGGCCGCCTTGCGCGCGGCGATGGGTTCGAGGACTTCGCGCATCTCGGAGATCGTGCTCAGATCGGTGAGATCGACGTTCGCGGCGAAGGTGCCGCGGCGCGGGAACGAGACGACCAGGTGGTCGCTCTCCAGGCGTTTGAGTGCCTCGCGGATCGGGGTGCGGCCGACATCGAGCTCATCGCTGAGGGTGGCCTCGTTGATGGCATCGCCGGGTGCGATGTCGAGCATGATGAGTCGGTGACGGAGGGTCTCGTAGGCGTGGTCGGAGAGAGATCCTCGGTTCGACTTCGGGGCTGCCGATGTACGCATGGCTCAACTCCTGAAAAACCTGTTGCATTCCGTGACTGACACTGCTTAGAATACAGGAAGACAACTGATATATTAGTTGATGATCAATGATCGAAGGAGATCACATGACACAGCAGACTGCGGAACGAGTCAACCCCTCCGATGTCCCCGTCGGCAATGCCGACGCCGGATTCCCCAGCCGGGAACCCGTCGAACTGAGCACGCCCATCGCCGAACTCGATCCTGAGATCGCCGGCTTCATCGATGCCGAGCTCGGTCGTCAGCGCGAGGGCCTCGAGATGATCGCCTCCGAGAACCACACCGCGACCGCCGTCATGACAGCCCAGGGTTCGGTGCTCACGAACAAATACGCCGAGGGCTACCCGGGTCGGCGCTACTACGGCGGCTGCGAGCACGTCGACGAGATCGAACGTATTGCCATCTCCCGCGTCAAGGAGCTCTTCGGAGCCGAGTACGCCAACGTCCAGCCTCACTCCGGAGCGCAGGCCAACGCCTCGGTCATGCACGCACTCATCCGTCCCGGTGACACCGTGCTCGGCCTCGACCTCGCTCACGGTGGTCACCTCACCCACGGGATGAAGATCAACTTCTCCGGACGCCTCTACAACATCGTCGCCTATGGCGTGCGCGACGACACCCATCGCGTCGACATGGCCGAGGTCGAGCGCCTTGCCCAGGAGCACAGGCCCAAGCTCATCGTCGCCGGCTGGTCGGCCTACTCTCGTCAGCTCGACTTCGCCGAGTTCCGCCGTATCGCCGATTCGATCGATGCCTACCTCATGGTCGACATGGCCCATTTCGCCGGACTCGTCGCTGCCGGCCTCCATCCTTCGCCGGTGCCCCATGCGCACGTCGTGTCCTCGACGACGCACAAGACGCTCGGCGGGCCACGCGGTGGCATCATTCTCTCCAACGATGCCGCGATTGCGAAGAAGATCAACTCCGCGGTCTTCCCCGGTCAGCAGGGCGGGCCCCTCGAGCACGTCATCGCGGGCAAGGCCGTGGCCTTCGGCCTCGCCGCCACCGATGGTTTCGTCGACAAGCAGCGACGGACCCTGTCCGGCTCGTACGAACTCGCGCGCCGCCTCAGCGAACCCGATGTCGGTCAGCGGGGCATCTCGGTCGTGACAGGCGGCACCGACGTCCATCTTGTCCTCGTCGATCTGCGCGATTCCGTCCTCGACGGCGGGCAGGCCGAAGACCTTCTCGCCGAGGTCGGCATCACCGTCAATCGCAACGCCGTGCCGAACGACCCACGACCGCCGATGGTCACCTCCGGGCTGCGCATCGGCACTCCGGCGCTGGCCAGCCGTGGGTTCGGCTCGGCTGCATTCGCCGAGGTCGCCGACATCATCGCCGAAGCACTCAAGGCGGGCACTGACGAGACAGGAGCAAGCCCCGAGACCATCGCTGCGCTGAGCATTCGAGTCTCCCGACTGGCCACCGCACACCCGCTGTACCCCACCCTGACCGAGATCGGAGCACACTGATGGCTGACCTCCCTCCAGAACACCCCGACTTCCTGTGGCGCAATCCCGAGCCGAAGAAGTCCTATGAAGCCGTGATCATCGGCGGCGGCGGTCACGGCCTGGCCACCGCCTACTACTTGGCGAAGAACCACGGGATGACGAATATCGCGATCCTCGAGCGCGGTTGGCTGGCCGGCGGAAACATGGCCCGGAACACGACGATCATCCGCTCGAACTACCTCTGGGACGAGTCGGCGGCGATCTACGAGAAGTCCCTCAAGCTCTGGGAACAGCTGCCCGAGGAGCTCGACTACGACTTCCTCTTCTCCCAGCGCGGAGTGCTCAACCTCGCCCACACCCTGCAGGACGTCCGCGAGTCCCAGCGTCGGGTGAATGCGAACGCGCTCAACGGCGTCGACGCCGAATGGCTCGACCCCAAGCAGGTCAAGGAAGTCTGCCCGATCATCAACATCGGCGACGACCTGCGCTATCCGGTCATGGGCGCGACCTTCCAGCCGCGTGCCGGCATCGCCAAGCACGACCACGTCGCGTGGGCCTTCGCCCGCAAGTGTGACGAAATGGGCGTCGACATCATCCAGAACTGCGAGGTCACCGGCATCGAGCGCATCGGCGACAAGGTCGTCGGGGTCGAGACCACCCGCGGCAACATCGCGACCGAGAAGGTCGCCATGTGCGTGGCCGGAGACTCATCGGTGCTCGCCGACATGGCCGGCATCCGGCTGCCGATCCAGTCCCATCCGCTCCAGGCGCTGGTCTCCGAACTCTTCGAGCCGGTCCACCCGACCGTCGTCATGTCCAACCACGTCCACGTCTACGTCTCCCAGGCGCACAAGGGCGAGCTGGTCATGGGCGCCGGGGTCGACTCGTACAACGGATACGGACAACGAGGCGGCTTCCACGTCATCGAAGAGCAGCTCGCCGCCGCGGTCGAACTCTTCCCGATCTTCGCCCGCGCCCATGTGCTGCGCACCTGGGGCGGCATCGTCGACGTCACCCTCGACGCCTCACCGATCGTGTCGAAGACCGAGGTCGCAGGACTCTACGCCAACTGCGGGTGGGGCACCGGAGGCTTCAAGGGAACACCTGCCGCCGGACTCACCTTCGCCCACACCATCGCGAACGACGAACCGCACCCGCTCAACGCCCCCTACGCGCTCGACCGGTTCGAAACCGGCCACCTCATCGACGAGCACGGCGCGGCCGCCGTGGCCCACTGACCGGATCGACTCAGGAAGGACGACCATGCTTCTCATCGACTGCCCGCACTGCGGGCCGCGCGACGAAACCGAATTCCACTACGGCGGGCAGGCCCATGTGGCCTACCCAGCCGACCCTCACGCACTGAGCGACCGGGAGTGGGCCGAGTTCCTCTTCTATCGCGACAACGACCGCGGCCTCTATGCCGAGCGGTGGAGCCACAGTCTCGGCTGCCGGAAGTGGTTCAACGCCGTCCGCGACACCGTGACCTATGATTTCACGGCCATCTATCCCATGGGCGATCCGCGCCCGACTCCAGCAGAAGGTGAGGCCGCACGATGAACTCCCCACACACGAGCTCCGCGGACGCCGGCACACGCGCGGACACCGGCACACGGCGCCTGCCGCAGGCCACCGGGATCGACTCCTCCCGTCCCCTGCGCTTCACCGTCGATGGGCAGGCCTACTCGGGCTTCGCCGGCGACACGATCGCCAGCGCGCTCATCGCCTCCGGCCGCATCGACTGCGGTGCCTCGACGTACTTGGGACGGTCCCGCGGGATCCTCAGTGCCGGCATCGAGGAGTCCAACGCCCTCATCCGTGTGCAGCCGCGCGTGGCCGGCGACGTCAGCGAATCTATGCTTCCCGCCACCCGCGTGCCCATCACCGACGGCCTGGAGGCCGATTACCTCTCGGGCCTGGGCATCCTCGACCCCGGTCAGGACGAACTCGTCTACGAGCACAAGCACATCCATGTCGACGTCCTCATCGTCGGTGCCGGGCCCGCTGGCCTGGCCGCCGCCCGGGAGGCCGGCAAGTCAGGCGCCAGGACGCTCCTGCTCGACGACCGGTCCGCTCCCGGCGGGTCGCTGCTGGCAAGCCCGGGACGCAGTGTCGAGGAAGCCCTCGACGAGTCCATCGACGATGTCTCCGCAGCCGAGTGGATCGAGACCACCGTCAACGGCTTCGCCGAGGCGGAGGAAGTCACGTACCGTCCGAACACGACCGTCTTCGGCAGCTACGATTCGAACTTCTTCGTCGCCCTCGAAGACCGGACACGTGAACTCGTCGAGGCCGAGGGCACGGGCTCCGGTGTGAGCGCCGGCTCTGCGGACAGCGTGACGGGCGGCAGTTCTTCCCGCGCCGGCACCCGGCAGCGGGTGTGGCACATCCGAGCCAAGCAGGTCGTGCTCGCCACCGGAGCCCATGAGCGCCCCATCGTGTTCGCCGACAACGACCGACCGGGCATCATGCTCGCCTCGGCCGTGAGGACCTATCTCAACCGCTTCGGCGTCGCCGCGGGTCAGCGCATCGCGATCGCGGCGACGAACGATTCGGCCTACGAACTGCTGGCCGATCTGCACGCGGCCGGAATCGACGTTCCGGCGATCATCGACTCCCGGACCACCGCCTCGGCGATGGCCGAGAGAGTCGTCGACACGACGGGGACCCGGCTCATCCTCGGCTCCACGGTCACCGGCACCGCAGGCGAGGGCCCGGCGGGGCGCATCAGCCGGGTCACCGTCGCAGCCCTCGATGAGGACGCTGTGGCGGCCGGTCACGGCGAAGACATCGACGTTGACCTGCTGGCCGTGGCCGGAGGGTTCTCCCCGGTCATCCACCTGCACGGACAGCGCAGGGGCCCGATCGTTTGGCGCAGCGACATCGCCGCCTTCGTCCCGAGAACACCGGTGCGCGACCAGTTCACCGTCGGCGCGATCAATGGTGACTACTCCCTCGAAGCGGCTCTCAAGGACGGTGCCGAGGCGGGCAATGCGGCAGCCGACCGCACCGGCTTCGCCGCCGCGCTCACCGTCCCCAAGGCCGCGGCGATGACCTACGCACCGGCGCGTCCACTGTGGCTGGTCACTTCGGCCGAGGACGATCACACGGCGCTGACGACGCACTTCATCGACTTCCAGCGCGATCAGAGTGTGGCGGACGTGCAGCGGGCGATGAACGCAGGCATGCGCTCGGTCGAGCACGTCAAGCGCTACACCTCGATCTCGACAGGAGGCGACCAGGGCAAGACGAGTGCGGTCAATGCCATCGGTGCCATCGCCAGCATCCTCGGCGAGACCGACCTGGGCTCGGTCGGGCACACGACCTTCCGCGCTCCCTTCGCCCCGGTGCCCTTCGCAGCATTGGCCGGCCGGCGGAAGGGCGAGCTGTTCGATCCGGCGCGCATCACCGCGATCCACCCCTGGCACGTTGCCCACGGAGCCGAGTTCGAAGACGTCGGACAGTGGAAGCGGCCCTGGTACTACCCCCGCCCGGGCGAGGACATGGAGGCAGCGGTGCTGCGCGAGGGCAAGGCCGTGCGCGAATCGGTCGGCTTCCAGGACGCCTCGACGCTGGGCAAGATCGAGATCCGCGGCACCGACGCCGGCGAGTTCCTCGGCCAGATCTACACCAACGGCTTCAAGAAGCTCAAGGTCGGCAAGGGACGCTACGGTCTCATGTGCAAACCCGACGGCATGATATTCGACGACGGCGTCACCCTGCGCGTGGCCGAGGACCGCTACTACATGACCACGACCACCGGCGGTGCCGCGACCGTCCTCGAATGGCTCGAGGAATGGCACCAGACCGAATGGCCCGAACTCGACGTCGTCTTCACCTCGGTGACGGAGCAGTGGTCGACCGTCGCGGTCGCCGGCCCCAGGTCACGAGACGTCATTGCCAAGATCGCCCCGAACCTCGACGTGTCCAATGAGAACTTCGAGTTCATGGGCTTCCGCGAGACGACCCTGGCCAACGGAATCCCGGCGCGCATCTGCCGGATCTCCTTCTCCGGTGAGCTGGCCTTCGAGGTCAACGTCGAGAACTACTACGGCTTGGCCGTGTGGGAGGCCGTCGCCGAGGCGGGAGCCGAGTTCGACATCACCCCCTACGGCACCGAGGTCATGCACGTCCTGCGTGCCGAGAAGGGCTTCATCATCGTCGGTCAGGACACCGACGGGACCGTGACCCCGCAGGATGCGGGCATGGAGTGGATCGTCTCGAAGTTCAAGGACTTCATCGGCAAACGCTCCTACTCACGGATCGACACGGCCCGCGAGGACCGCAAACACCTCGTCGGGGTCCTTCCCGTCGACGGCACGACCCGGTTGGCCGAAGGTGCGCAGCTCATCACCTCGGGCACCCCGGTGACTCCGGAGGCCGGGCCCGTGCCGATGATCGGCCACGTCACCTCCTCCTACATGTCGCCGAGCCTCGATCGCCCGATCGGTCTCGCCTTCGTCGAGAACGGCCGGAACCGGACGGGTGAGATCATCCAATCCCCGGTTGCAGGCGGCCTCGTCGACGTCGAGATCACCTCGCCCGTCTTCTACGATCCAGAAGGGAACCGCCGTGATGGCTGAAACCACCCACACCACCGAGCAGCGCCAGACTCAGCTGCGCAACGTCGAATCCTCCGCCGAGGCGCTCGATGCCCTCCGCGTCTCACCCGGAGCCCACCTCGCCGAGGAGATGGCCACGGCCACCAAGGCCGGCGGGGACGCCGTGGGGCTGCGGGAGCGAGCGTTCGCCGTCCAGCTCGGGCTGCGCGCCACGCCGGGAACCGCCTCGGCGCAGGCCCTCGAGTCTGCTCTCGGAATCACCTTGCCCAAGCAGATCGGCGAGGTCACCGGTGACGAAGCGGGACTGTATGCGCTCTGGCTGGGTCCCGACGAGTTCCTCGTCGTCGACGTCGCCCGGCGTCAGCGGCCCGGGGAGACGCTCATCGCCGAGGCTTCCCTCGAGGGGCTGCCGGGACAGGCCGTGGATCTGTCCGCGAACCGCACGATTCTCGAACTGACCGGGTCGAAGGCCCGTGAGGTCCTTGAGAAGAGCGTCCGCACCGACCTCCACCCGCGGGTATTCGGCGTCGGCACGGCGATATCCACCCAGCTGGGGCCGGTGCCGGTCATCGTGCACCACTCGGCGAAGTTTGAGTACCGCATCTACCCGCGGGCGAGCTTCGCGGACTTCACGGTCCGCTGGCTGCTCGACGGAATGGCGGAGTTCCTCACCGCCGGGGGTGGCGCGGGAGTCGGCAGCGGTGCTGCCGGTGTCGATGGCAGCGCTGCAGCGGAGGGCACCGGCTGATGGCACTCGGCGTTCTCGACCTCTTCTCCATCGGCATCGGCCCGTCCTCCTCGCACACGGTGGGTCCGATGCGAGCGGCAGTGCGCTTCGTCGATGAGCTGAGCGCCGACGGCAAGCTCTCGCGGATCGACAGGATCACGGTCGGCCTGTTCGGGTCCCTCGGTGCGACCGGGATCGGTCATGGATCGGACTCCGCGGTCCTCGCCGGTCTCAGCGGAATGGAACCGGAGACCCTCGACCCGGACAGGGTGGCACCGCTGGTCGCCGAGGTGCGAGAGCAGGGCCGACTCCACCTCGGCGGACGGGTGGTCGTCCCCTTTGATGCGGAGGCGGATCTCACCCTGCATATGCGCGAATCCCTTCCCGGCCATCCCAACGGAATGCGGATCAGCGCCGAGGTGGACGGTGTCGTCATCGACCGCGAGTACTACTCGATCGGGGGAGGGTTCGTCGTCACCGCCGACGAGATGGCCCTCGAAGCTGCGGACACCCGCGATCGCCTCCATTTCTCCACGGCCGATGAGCTGCTCGACCTGTGCCGCGAGCATGATCTTTCCATCGCCGAACTCATGGCCGTCAACGAACGCGAACGTCAGGACGAGGAGCTCCTGCGCAAACAGCTGCTCGACATCTGGGCGGTGATGCGCGAATGCGTGCACAACGGATGCACCCGGAACGAGAAGGAGCTGCCCGGCGGACTGAAGGTGCGCCGACGTGCGCCGGAGCTGTGCGCGCGGCTCGAAGATGCCGAATACCGTGCCTCGGGGTCCCTCGACGCCCTCGAATGGGTCAACCTCTACGCGCTCGCCGTCAACGAGGAGAATGCCTCGGGCGGGCGGATCGTCACGGCACCGACGAACGGTGCCGCGGGGATCATTCCCGCGGTGCTGCACTACATGGACCGGTTCGTCGTCGGCGACGGCCAACGGGCGAACCAGGATGGATGGGCGAGCCACAGTGACCGGGCGAGCGACGATGCTGTAGTGGAGTTCCTGCTCACGGCCGGTGCGATCGGGATCCTGTTCAAACGCAACGCTTCGATCTCCGGGGCCGAGGTCGGCTGCCAGGGCGAGGTCGGCTCCGCGTGCGCGATGGCGGCGGCGGGTCTGTGCGCCGTGCTCGGCGGCAGTCCGGAGCAGATCGAGAACGCGGCCGAGATCGGTCTCGAACACAATCTGGGTCTGACCTGCGACCCTGTCGGCGGCCTCGTTCAGGTTCCGTGCATCGAACGCAATGCCATCGCCTCGGTGAAGGCGATCAACGCGGCTAGGCTGGCCATGCACGGCGACGGCAGCCACCGGGTGAGTCTCGACCAGGCGATCGAGACGATGCGCCAGACCGGCGCGGACATGAAATCGAAGTACAAGGAGACCTCACGCGGCGGACTTGCCGTCAACGTCATCGAATGCTGAGCTCCACCGATTCACCAGCGAATCCCGACTTCAGAAAGAACAGAGGCATGCAGGACTACATCTTCACTCTCGAATGCGACGAACGCCCGGGCATTCTCCATTCCGTCACCGGTGCCCTCCTCACTCATGGGGGCGACATCAAGGAACTCAAGCAGTTCGACGATCAGTACGCGCAGCGCCTCTTCCTTCGCATCGACTTCAGCGTCGAGGAGGGCTCGAACGGCGCGATCGACGGTCTGCGCCAGGACTTCGAGGCCATCGGCACCGAGTTCGACGCCCGCTGGCAGATGTGGCCGCAGGGGGAGAAGCGGCGGGTCCTCATCATGGTCTCGAAGTTCGAGCACTGCCTCAACGACCTGCTCTTCCGCGCCCAGATCGGTGAACTTCCCATCGAGATCGCGGCCGTGGTGTCCAACCATCCGGATCACCGGGAACTCGTCGAATGGCACCACATTCCGTTCTTCCGCATCCCGGTGACCAAGGAGACGAAGCCCGAGGCAGAAGCGAAGCTGCTCGAACTCGTCGATCGCTTCGAGGTCGACCTCGTCGTGCTCGCCCGCTATATGCAGGTGCTCTCCGACGATCTGGCGCGTGAGCTCACGGGCCGGGCGATCAACATCCACCACTCGTTCCTACCCTCGTTCAAGGGCGCCAAGCCCTATCACCAGGCCTGGGAGCGCGGGGTCAAGATCGTGGGCGCGACCGCGCACTTCGTCAACAGCGAACTCGACGAGGGACCGATCATCGCTCAGCAGCTCGTCGACGTCGACCACTCCTTCGGCCCGCAGGATCTTGTCGCCGCCGGCCGTGACGCCGAGTGCAAGGCCCTGTCCAATGCTGTTAAGTGGCACGCCGATGGACGTGTATTCCTCTCAGGGAAGAGAACCGTCGTGCTGCGGTGAGGTG
>NZ_JAKDJU010000016.1 GCF_030453725.1 Brevibacterium picturae | reverse complement strand
AGAGCGGCCCGTTCTCAGTTTTCCACGTTAGCAGGGGGCACGAGGAGCCCGAGGTCACGCAGGTCGCTGCGCAGCTGCTTCGCATCGGTGAAGAGCAGGCCGATGAAGTCGAGTTGGGTCGCGGCATCGACATTCGTCTGCAGGTCGTCGACGAAGACCGTGCGCTCGGGTTCGAGGTCGAAGCGTCGACTCAAGAGGTGAAAGATCTGTGGGTCCGGCTTGATCAGCTTCTCCCGGCCCGAGACCACGATGTCGTCGAGCTCATTGATCGCCGGAGCGACCTGGGGCGCGTGGTGGAAGGTCTCGGCCGACCAGTTCGAGAGTCCGAGGAGCCGGACGCCTGAAGCCTTGAGCTCATCGACGACCTCGGCCATGCCGTCGATCGGGCCCGTCAGTGACAAGGGGAATCGCTCGTAGTAGAGCTCGACTATCTCACCATGCCGTGGATCGGATTCGGTCGCCCGCGCGATGACCTCTGTGATCGGCACTCCGCGATCAGCCAGCGTATTCAACGAGGGGAAGTCCGCCTCGGCGGCGAATTCATTCCACTCATCGTGGCTCATCCGATCGGACAGCGGCAGGGACTGGTCCCAGCCGATGAGGACATTGCCCAGATCGAAGACGATGGTGGTGGGGTGTGGGTCTGTGGGCTGGGGCATTGCGGCATCACCTGCTCTGTGCGGGACAATCCTGGCCCCCTACGCTACAGACTTCAGAACCCGGGAGCGACAATCTGCCGACTGTCGGCCCCGGAGCGCCGTGCCCGCCTGATATCAGTCTGCGGAGAGTCGAGCCTGCATCTGCTGAAGATGGTCGACGAGAGCACATCGAGCATCTTCGGCGCCCAGCACTGCAGGCTGCCACACCAAGTGGGAGGCCAGACCGTCGATGACGGCGTGGAGAAGGGTCACTTCGGTCTCGAATCGTTGAGTCCGCTGAGTCGAATCCGACGATCCGTTCCCGACTGTCTGGTCGATGACGAGGCGGCAGGCTGTGCGGACACGCTTCCACGCACTGACTTTCGTCTCCTGCAGGCCGGGGTCGGACCCGGCGGCGGAGAAGACGGCGAGATAGACCTCCATCTCGAGGCGACGCTCCTCGTCCAGGGGCAGCAGCTCTCGCGCGATGTCCTCAGCGGACTCGAGTGGGCTCTCCCGGGACGGGAGCTCCCTCACACGTTCACCGGCCCGATCGATGACCAGTTGCATGGCGAAGGAGAGGAGTTGGGATTGGCTGGCGAACACGTGCCGAAGCGACCCGACGGACAGCCCGGCTTCCGCCGCCACTGTGCGCACGGAAGCTCCGCCGACTCCCTCGCGGACGATGACTCGCCACGCTGCGGCGGCGATCTCTTCGCGCCGACTCTCATGATCGATGAGCTTGGGCATGAGAAGTCCTCTCCGACTGGGATGCGAAGTGTCGACGTGCGGAGGCAGGAATCCAGAGCAGCCCGATCATGAGGACGTGCAGAATGTCCGTCGGGATCACCGCCCACAGGAACATTGCGCCCTGAGCTGCCGAATAGAGGCTGAAATAGGTGGCGATCACCAGGTAGATCGTCAATGTGATGCGAGCCCAATTGCGTCCGCGCAGCACGCGGGGGACCAGCCAGAGCAGCAGCGCGACGTCGACGAGGTGGAGGACGACCGCGTAGACGATGGTCGCGACGAGGACCCAGTCCATCCATTCGGGATTCAGGCCACCCCCGGTGTCCTCGTCGATGGCGGCCCTCAGCCCGGCCTGATCGATCATCATGACGATGGGAAGGGCAATGAGCAGAACAATGCTGGCGACGACCCCGACGACCAGCCAGCGCAGCGGCCGCGGAGCTCGTGTCGGCCGCGGAGCTCGCGTCGGCGGCGGGCTGGCGGCATTGCCTGCCTTGTGGTGGTACGACTGTGATTCCATAGCTGAAAGCCTATGATTCACCGCGATGGGGCGGCAATGGGTCCACGACACTCAGGCGATTGCCCGCGAAATCCGGGTGTCGCTCGATCCGACTGCCCGGAACCTTCGTTGCAGGTGACTTCCGTGCAGAGCGCAGCGATTCGCGAAAGCGGGCATCAGCAGGTTATCGTTGAGTACTCAATGAGTTAACAATGAAAGGGTGTGTTTCATGTTGGAGCTGTGCATGCGACTCGTGCGAGCCGATACAGAGATCCGGCGAAAGCTGGAGGTCCAGGGGCTGTCGCTCAACGATCTGACCGTGCTGCAGAGTCTGTGCTCCGCGCCGGGTCGACGACTGCGTCGCGTCGAGTTGGCCGATCGTTTGGGAATCACCCCCTCGGGGATCGCTCGCTTGGTGGCACCGCTCGAGAAGCTCGGCTATCTCACCAGAGACTCCGATCCGCACGATGCGAGGATCGCGCTCGTGTGCGTGACCGACGTCGGCGCCGAACTCTATCGGGACGCGGTCACGGTCGCCGACGAGAAGGCCACTGCCCTGCTGGGTGACCTCTTCGACTCCGCCGAGCAGGAGCAGCTGACCGAACTGCTGGGACGCCTGGCTCCATCGTTCGCACGAAGGCCTGTGGCTCAGAAATGATTGCGACGAGCCCTTCGGTCCGGAATCGCCGGTGGGTCCTCACGCAGAGGCCGCAGGGCAGGTCGGTCGCTTCCTGTTTCGAACTGCAGGAGGAGCAGGTGAAGCCGCTGCAGGTGGGCGAAGCAAGTAGGGCCAGGATGGAGGGATTCGTCTTCTTCGACTACCGCGACAGATTCGGGTTGATGACCCACAGATTCCCGGTATCAATGCCCCGGAACGCCGAAAAGCGTGCGGTCGTGATCGGAGCAGGTGAGAACACAAGCTCCAAACGCGAACACACGCTTTTGGTAAAACTGAGGGTAACTCCGCTCCCGGCGGACGACCACTATCGACGAATCAACGGCGATCAGGCTGGGATCGGAGAGTTACGCGTTTCTCAGAGGGGACGAACGCTGGTGGCCTGAAGGCCCTTGGAACCCATTTCCGAGTCGAAGTCGACCTTCTGACCCTCGGTGAGTTCGCGGTAGCCGGTGGCGTCAATCGCGGAGAAGTGAGTGAACACGTCAGCCGAACCGTCGTCAGGCTGGATGAATCCGAATCCCTTTTCCGAGTTGAACCATTTCACGGTACCTGTAGCCATAATCTTTGTATCCTTATTTTAAACTGGTGACCGCCGGAGCGATCTGGATGGTCGGACCCTTTTGTGGGCCCGGCTGTTCACACTCTCAGGGACCCGAATTGGTCGACATCGCCGATCAGTGGACCGTCTGATTGTGTGACTTTCCGCTGGATGATCTGCGCATTGAGCGCAGGTCCGACGAAAAACTGTGGAGACACCGACAGTCCGGAGTTCGTGCTGATGAGAAGAATCCTTGCCTCAGGCGAAAGCGGGAAAGCTCGGTATCGGTAATGCACTCGAAGGTGCTGGACGGAAGCCGCAGAACGGCTGGATTGAAAAGTCAGAAAAAATCTTAAGAGGCGCGGACGGTAGACACGCGCCAACTGGCAACTGCACGGCGCCAAGCGAATCTACCTACGCTCGCGACACCATGTGTTCCGCACAGTTTCGTACGGGAACAATTTAACTCTAACAGAATGTCGGGGCCATCGGTGCCAGAAAGTTCGGAGAAACCATGTTTAGGATTGTATGCAATCTGACCCCGGCCTCGAAGTGATCACAGATGCAGCTCCCCAGCACCGACCCTCAATGGCAGCAACTGGACCCTCAACGGCAGCAACTGGGCACGCGGCGTCAGCGCCGCCTGGCCGCGAAGTACCGCCGTCGCCGTACCATCGTCGCCTTGGTCGCGGTTCTCGTCATCGCAGTCCCGGTGACGATCGTGGCCGCCGTGAACGGTCTGAAGGCGAACATCACGTCCTCGCCGCTGCGCGCAGGGGGCGGCGAGGTGCCGGAGAAGATCACGAACGAGCTGAATGTCCTCATCCTCGGCTCCGATACTCGTGAGCTCGACGGTGAGGACTATGGTGCGGCCGATGGCGCTCGCAGCGATGCGATGATCGTGGCCCACATCTCCGACGACTCGTCCCGCATCGACGCCGTCCAGATCCCGCGCGACACGATGATCGACATGCCTGCCTGCGAGGACACCGGATCCGGTGCTTCCGCGGCGCAGCGGTCGATGATCAATTCGGCACTCAATCAGGGTCCTGCCTGCTCGGTCACCGCCGCCGAAGAACTCACCGGAGTCCGCGTGGATCACTTCATCGAAGTCAACTTCGACGGCTTCGCCACGATCGTCGATGCCTTGGACGGCATCATCGTCGATCTCGACGAACCCTTGCACGACGACAAGGCGAATCTCGATCTGCCGGCAGGGACGCAGACCCTGGGCGGCACCGATGCTCTGGCACTTGCACGGACGCGTCACGCTGTCGGTGACGGCAGCGACATCTCGCGCATGGGCAACCAGCAGATGGTCATGAACTCCATCATCGACAGAGCGAAGAGTTCCCACACGCTGTCGAGACCCGACCGGATGTACAGCTTCCTGGACGCAGTCACCTCATCGCTGCGAGTCGATGAAGGACTCGATTCGATCTCGGCACTCGGCTCACTGGCCTCGACCGTGTCCTCGGTACCCGAAGACTCCATCACCTTCGCGATCATGCCGTGGCAGCCGGCACCGGACAATCAGAACCGCGTCGTCAAATCTCCGGCGGCCTACGATGTCTTCTCCGCAATCACCGCAGATGAGCCGATCGACGAGCTGGTCGACCTCGTCGACTGACTCGCGGAGCTCGTTCACGGCGTGGGGCCGACTGACCCGACCGAGCCGATCAGAACCCGCTCCGACACGCCGTGAACGTTTCCGATCTGCGGCAGTGTCCAGACAGTATTCATCCTCGGCGTTTAGACTGCCCGGATGTCTACGATTGAAATCACCAAAGACAACTTCGAGTCAACCATCACCGACAGCTCGATCCTTCTTCTCGACTTCTGGGCCGACTGGTGCGGCCCCTGCAAGCAGTTCGCACCTGTGTACGAAGAGGCCTCCGAACAGCACTCGGACGTGACCTTCGGCAAGGTCGACACCGAAGCCCAGCAGGAGATCGCTGGTCTCTTCTCGATCTCCTCGATCCCGACTCTCGTCGCCTTCCGTGAGGGCATCGTCGTCTTCGCCCAGCCCGGCGCGCTCGCCGCACCTCAGCTCGAGCAGGTCATCACCGCGGTCAAGGAACTCGATATGGACGAGGTCCGTGCGGAACTGGCCAAGCAGGAGGCCGAAGCAGACGAAGGCTCGGAAGCCGCCGTCGAATCCGAGGCAACCGAGGTGTCCCCCGAGCCGGGAACTCAGCAGTGACCGAACCCCAACAGGTCGCGAATGCCGGAGTCCCTGACTCCGTCGCGGCCTGGGAAGAACGCTACGCCGGAGACGACGCGGTCTGGTCGGGCAACCCCAACGAGGCCCTTGTCGCCACGGTCGGCAGTCTCACCCCCGGCCGGGTCCTCGACGTCGGCTGCGGTGAGGGGGCTGACGTCATCTGGCTGGCCGAGAACGGCTGGGACGTCGTCGGCATCGACCTGTCGCAGACGGCCATCGACCGGGCCACAGAGGCCGCAGCCGCGAAGGGTGTCACCGCATCCTTCGAGGTCGCCGACGTCTCCACCTGGAGCGGATCGGGGCCCGGTTCTGCCGAACCGGAGCAGACAGACGGCCCTCGCCGAGGCGGCTTTGACCTGGTCGTCGGCTGCTTCCTCCACACCCGGTTGCCCGACACCCGGGAAGAGCTTGTCGGGAAAGTGGCCGAGCACGTCGCGCCGGATGGCAGACTGCTGCTCATCTCCCATGCCGAAATGCCGCCCTGGGCGCAGAACTATGATGAAGAACTGGGCCACGGTGAGGGCCACCACCATGAACCGGTGAGTCCGAACGGTGACTTCGCCCTGCTCATCGGCGGCAGTCCCGTCCGGTGGGAGATCGATCTCGCCGAACTGCGCACCCGTGAGGTCGAAGGGCCCGACGGCCAGCCGGCCGAACTCGACGACAGTGTGCTTCTGGCACACAGGATCACGGATTGAGAACACCGCGTCTCACCTCGTGAAACACCTCGAAAGATCGTGACCGATTTGGTCACCACCGGCCATCGAGAGGGGCTAGGGTTGAGCCATGGCTCGGTTCAGTCCTCTCGAGTGGCCGGTGATTCGGCAGCTGCGTTCATCCGATGCGTCGGGACGCGGCGAATCAGTGGTGTCCCAGAAGACGCGTGAGACCACCTCACGCACCGCCACAGCAGACAAGATGGTGCAGTCGGTCTGCCCGTACTGCGCAGTCGGCTGCGGCCAGAAGGTCTTCGTCAAGGATGACAAGGTCATCCAGATCGAAGGCGACCCTGACTCACCCATCTCGCGGGGCCGTCTCTGCCCCAAGGGAGCCGCCAGCGAACAGCTGGTCAACGCCAACGGACGCGTCACCGACGTCCTCTACCGAGCCCCTCGAGCCAAGGACTGGCAGAAGCTCGATCTGAATACGGCGATCGACATGGTCGCCGACCGCTTCATCGAAGCCCGCCGCAACCACTGGGAGGACTTCGACGAGAAGGGCCACCCGCTGCGTCGCACGATGGGGATCGCCAGTCTCGGCGGGGCGACCATCGACAACGAGGAGAACTACCTCGCGAAGAAGCTCTACACGGCGGCGGGTGCGATTCAGATCGAGAACCAGGCGCGTATTTGACACTCCGCCACGGTTCCCAGTCTGGGAACCTCGTTCGGGCGAGGCGGCGCCACACAACCCGTCCAGGATATGGCGAATGCGGACTGCATCATCATCCAGGGATCCAATATGGCCGAGTGCCACCCAGTGGGCTTCCAATGGGTGACCGAGGCCAAGGCCCGAGGTGCCCGCGTCATCCACGTCGATCCTCGTTTCACGCGCACCACGGCGGTTGCCGATAAGCACGTCCCGATCCGGGCCGGCTCCGACATCGTCCTGCTCGGTGCGCTCATCAACCGCGTCCTGAGCGACGGTCTGCACTTCGACGAGTACGTCCGTGCCTACACAAATGCGACGAACCTCATCAGTGAGAACTATCAGGACACCGAAGACCTGGGCGGACTCTTCTCCGGATTCGACCCGGAGACGAACTCCTACGACAACTCGACCTGGTCCTACCAGACCGACGAGTCGGGGGCCCCGGTCACCGATGAGTCTCTGCAGGATCCGCGCACGGTGTTCCAGATTCTCAAGCGCCACTATGCCCGCTACACCCCGGAGATGGTGGCCGAGAACTGCGGCATCAAGCCCGCCGACTTCGAATACCTCGTCGAGTCCGTGACCCAGAACTCCGGGCGCGACCGCACCACCTGCTTCGCCTACGCGGTGGGCTGGACCCAGCACTCGCTGGGGGCGCAGTTCATCCGCACCGCCTCGATCCTCCAGCTGCTGCTGGGCAACATGGGACGGCCGGGCGGCGGCATCATGGCCCTGCGCGGACACGCCACGATCCAGGGCTCGACCGACATCCCGACCCTGTTCAACCTGCTGCCCGGCTACCTGCCGATGCCCAGCGCCGGAGTCCACGAGACCTTCGATGACTACGTCAAGGCCGTCGGCACCCCGGAGACCCACAAGGGCTACTGGGCCAACGGGCGCAGCTATGCCACGAACCTGCTCAAGGCCTGGTGGGGTGACGCAGCGACGAAGGACAACAACTTCGCCTACGACTATCTGCCGAAGATCAACGGAGCCCACGGCACCTATCAGACGCAGGTCCGCATGCTCAACGACGGTGTCGACGGGTACTTCCTGCTGGGCCAGAACCCTGCTGTGGGTTCGGCGAACGGGCGGATGCAGCGCATGGCGATGAGTCACCTCAAGTGGATGGTCGTCCGCGACTTCCGACTCATCGAATCCGCCACCTGGTGGAAGGACGGTCCGGAGATCGCCAGCGGTGAGCTGGCCACCGAGGACATCGAGACCGAGATGTTCTTCATGCCCGCCGCCAACCACACCGAGAAGGCCGGCACCTTCACCCAGACTCAGCGCCTCGTGCAGTGGCGGCACAAGGCCGTCAACCCGCCCGGCGATGCGCAGAGCGAACTGGATTTCTTCGTCGAACTCGGCAAGCGAGTGCGCGAGAAGTTGAAGGACTCCGAGGATCCCCGCGATCGTCCGCTCCTCGACATGACCTGGGACTACCCGATCGACGAGGAAGGCGAGGTCGACCCGGAGTCGGTCCTGGCCGAGATCAACGGCTACTACGTCGGCGGCGACAAGGACGGGCAGCCGCTTGACAACTTCAACCAGATGACCGACGACGGCACCACCGCCGGTGGCTGTTGGATCTACGCGGGCATCTACTCAGGCGGTCAGAACATGGCCGCCAGGCGCAAACCCCGTGACGAACAGGACGAGACTGCGGCCGAATGGGCGTGGGCATGGCCGGCGAACCGTCGCATCCTCTACAACCGTGCCTCGGCGGCGCCGGACGGCACACCCTGGTCGGAGCGGAAGAAGTTCGTCTGGTGGGACGAGGAGACCGGCAAGTGGACGGGCAAGGACGTGCCCGACTTCCCGATCGACCGTGCGCCCTCTGCACGGTCGGACCGACCCCACGGCGGTCCCGCCAACCTCGACGGGGACGACCCGTTCATCATGCAGGCCGACGGCAAGGGCTGGCTGTTCGCACCCAGCGGCATGGTCGACGGGCCGATGCCCACGCACTACGAGCCGCAGGAATCGACGGTTGCCAACCCGCTCTACGATCAGCAGAGCTCACCGACGCGTCTGGTCATGCGCCGCGAGGACAACCTCTCCGCGCCCGGTGCCGGCACCCCCGGCTCCGAGGTCTACCCGCATGTGTTCACGACCTACCGGCTGACCGAGCACCACACCGCCGGTGGCATGTCGCGGTGGCTGCCGTACCTGTCCGAGCTGCAGCCGGAGATGTTCTGCGAGATCTCACCGGAGCTCGCCGCCGAGGTGGGTCTTGAGCCCTACGGCTGGGCGACCCTGGTCTCCCCGCGGGCGGCCATCGAGGCCCGCGTGCTCGTGACGAAGAGGATGACGCCGCTGAGGATCGGTGGGAAGACCATCCACCAGATCGGGCTGCCCTACCACTGGGGCGTGGGCGGGGATGCCACGGTCGAAGGCGACTCCGCGAACGACCTGCTGGGTGTCACGATGGATCCCAATGTGTTCATCCAGAACAGCAAGTACGTGGCCGGAACGATCTTGCCGGGCAGGCGTCCGCGCGGTCCCGAGCTCGTGGACTTCGTCGAGAAGTACCAGCGCGAGGCGGGGCTGAGCCCTGAATCGGGCAACCAGCTCGTCACGGTCTCCGATGACGTGGTCGCCGAGTCCCTCGCCGCTGATTCTGCGGCCACCAAGGGCGGGCATCCGCATCGCGGTGGCGACTCCGCAGTCGGTGTCACCCCGGGGCGCACTTTCGGTGGCGAATCGACCGACAGCGCCGGATCGACCGACAGCGCCGGATCGGAGAGCCGTTCCAGTGGCTCCGACGCCGAGGCGGCGGGAAGTTCGGCATCGGATGACGCCGCCAGCGCCGTCGACAGTGCCGACGATCGCACGGGTCGGGTCGATCTGCGACCCATCGATGCCGTGGACCGGAATCGGACCGAGACCATTGACGCCAACCGCGCCGACGACGGGGACCCGACGGACGGGGATCCCGACCGCGGCTACATCGGCAAGGATGCCGGCAAGATTCAGCAGGGCAACCTCGGCGAGGGGGCACGTGATTCCGGCGGCCGAAGCGACGAGGCCGCTGACACGAATACGGTGGACAATAGAGAAAACGAGGAGGAGGACTGATGTCGACGACTGTCGATCACGACGCTGTTGCGGACGGGCACTGGCATGGTTCCGCGCACGAGCGCAAGGGCTTCTTCACGGATACCTCGATCTGCATCGGCTGCAAGGCCTGCGAGGTCGCCTGCAAGGAGTGGAACAACAACCCGCAGGACGGGACCTTTGAGCTCCTCGGCTCCTCGTATGACAACACGGGCAGCCTCGGCGCCAACACGTGGCGACATGTCGCCTTCGTCGAGCAGGACGGCGAACGGATCGAGGCCGCCCGCGAATCCGGGCGGAAGCTCGTCAACCTCGGCATGCCGTCGATCCGGCCCCGCACGGACGAGTCGGAGGCCCAGCCGCTCGGCGGTGCCCTGGGTGCGGCAGCCGAGGGATCCGGTGGCGGGCTTCCCGAGACACCACCGATGGGCATCGACCTGCTGGCGCCCGGCGCTCTGGAACCGAGCGACCCGGCGGACATCGCCAACATGGACACGACGCCCCCGGACACCGAAGATTTCCGGTGGCTGATGTCATCGGACGTGTGCAAGCACTGCACCCACGCCGGCTGCCTCGACGTCTGCCCCACGGGAGCCCTGTTCCGCACGGAATTCGACACCGTCGTGGTGCAGAACGATGTCTGCAACGGCTGCGGCACGTGTGTCGCAGGCTGTCCCTTCGGCGTCATCGAGCGCCGCGACGACGGCACGATCAACACACCCACCGACCGCGACGATCGCAAGGCCGCGGACATGGATGTGCCGGACAAGAACACGGCCAACAAATGCACGCTCTGCTACGACCGCCTCGTCGACGGTCAAGAACCGGCGTGCGCACAGACCTGCCCGACCGAGTCGATCAAGTTCGGCGACCACGAGGACATGGTCGACAAGGCCCACACCCGCGTCGCCGACCTCCACGCGAAGGGCATGACCGAGGCGCGCCTCTACGGCGCCAACCCGAACGACGGCGTCGGCGGAACCGGGTCCGTCTTCCTCATCCTCGACGAACCCGAAGTCTATGGCCTGCCGCCGGACCCGCGGGTGCCGACGAAGGACCTGCCGCAGATGTATGCCTCCGCCGGCATGGCGGCGTTGGGCATGGTCGCTGCAGCCGGACTCGCGTTCCTCGGGAGCCGCCGTCCATGAGCACATCCGAATACGACTCCTACCGCCCACCCGAACCGGAAGGCGGACGGAAGAAACGTCGCCGAGGCGGTCGCGGAGGCCCGGGCGGCTCCGGTCGTGGGGCTGGCGGTTCCGGTCGCGGTGGTACCGGCGGTCAGGGGTGGAAGAACCGTGGGTCCGAGGGCAACCGTGAGATGCCGATGGTCGAGGACGTCGAATTCTCCTCCTACTACGGCCGATCGATCGTCAAGGCTCCGCCCTGGGGCGACGAGATCGCGCTCTACCTGTTCCTCGGCGGCCTCGCCGGAGGATCGAGCCTCCTGGGCCTGGGCGCACAGTTCAGCGACCGGCCGGGCCTGCGCATCGCCACCAGACTGACGGCGATCACGGCGACTGCTGCCGGTGGAGCCGCACTCGTGGCCGACCTCGGCCGGCCCGAACGCTTCCTCAACATGATGCGCGTGTTCAAAATCAGTTCGCCCATGAGCCTGGGCACCTGGATCCTGTCAGGATTCGGCGTCGGCTCGGGTGTGCTCACCGCTATCGAGGTCGACCGCCTGACCGGTCTGCGGCTTCCGCTGGGTCCGCTGCGTCGAATTCTGCACGCTTTCGAGACTCCTGCCGCGCTAGAGTCGGCACTCTTCGCCACTCCTCTGGCCGCGTACACCGGAGCGCTCCTCGGTGATACCGCGGTTCCCACCTGGAATGCAGCTGGTCGCAACGGCCTCTCGTTCGTGTTCGTGTCCTCGGCCGCCATGGCGGCCGGTGGAGCGGGCATGGCCCTGGCTCCTGTGCGTGAGACCGGACCGGCTCGCCTGCTGGCACTCGCCGGTGCCGCCGGCGACGTCATCGGCATGGACCGGATGAAGAAGGGCATGCACCCCGCCGAGGTGGATCCCCTTGAGGACGGCGAACCCGGCCGCAAACTCCACCGGGCAGAGAAGCTGCTCATCGCCGGTGCGGTGGGTACCGCCGCCGTCGAGGTGGGCGCCAGGGTCTTCGCGAAGAAGGTTGCTCAGGGTGCTGGGGCCGGTGGAGTCGGGACCGGAGGTGCTGGGTCCAGCAGTCGCAGCTGGAAGACTCGAGCTGCACTTCGGGCTCTGTCGGTCGTCTCCGGCGCTGCAGTCGCGGCCGCCTCGGCGTATACGCGTTTCGGGGTGTTGGAGGCCGGAATCGAATCGACGAAGGACCCGCGCCACGTCGTCGAACCCCAGCGCGCTCGCCTCGAGGAGCGCCGGGCCCGCGGCATCGTCGATGACTCGATCACGACCGGGGTTTGAGGTCCGGCGGTCAGCTGCGGGCGCATCACTCGCTGGTCGCCGTATCGCCGCTGAAGCGTAGTGCTTCCTACCCGGAGCCGTATCTCCTCCCGGTATTTCTGCGTTCTCCATCTGCTCGTGGTTTCGGCACCGGTGGCTTCATTCACAACCCTTGCAGGGGTTGTGAATGAGACTACAGGTGGTGGGTGCCAGCGGCTGTGAGCTTCAGCGATAAGTGGCGGTGATAGTGCATCGCACAATGGCGTTAATTCCGCACAACCACGATGCTCGCGATTGCCTCAACAACAATGCCGGCGGCGTCGAATTGATGAATTTTCATGCCTCGTTGATGTCGTACCTGAACTGGTCGCTACTGCTATGCGCTTTTCAGTATGCAGCATCTATCGCCCGGGCGCGGCGCGGCTCTTTAGAGTTCAGGATCTGAAGAGCCACGCTTCGGCCCTACTCGACCACGACCAAGCAGAGGAGATCTCAAACCGGCGTAAACCACGCATGCCCTTATTTGTGGGGCCATTAACTCAGGCACTCCAGCGTTGGCGCATACTCTGGTTGAGGTCTTCGAGAAATTCTTCAGTCGTGCGCCAACCCTGTTCAGCTCCAACAAGGAGGGCAAGGTCCTTCGTCATTGATCCTGCCTCCACTGTCCTAATAACTGTGCTTTCAAGGGTGTGGGCAAATTCCGTGATCTCTGGGGTGGAATCCAGGGTGCCCCGATGGATCAGTCCGCGTGTCCAGGCAAAAATCGAGGCAATAGGATTCGTCGAGGTCGGGCTACCTTGTTGGTGTCTTCGATAGTGGCGGGTGACAGTTCCATGAGCAGCCTCTGCCTCTACCGTATTCCCGTCAGGAGTCATCAGCACGGAAGTCATGAGTCCCAGTGACCCGTACCCTTGAGCGATGGTATCGGACTGGACGTCACCGTCGTAGTTCTTGCATGCCCACACATAACCGCCTTCCCATTTCATCGCGGAAGCGACCATGTCATCGATGAGGCGGTGTTCATAAGTCAGACCAGCAGCGTGGAACTGGTCTTTGAATTCGGTATCGAATACTTCTTGGAATATGTCTTTGAACTGTCCGTCGTAAGCTTTGAGAATGGTGTTTTTCGTGGAGAGATACACGGGGAAGTGTCGTTGTAACGCGTAAGCAAAGGACGCTCGTGCAAAGTCGCGAATGGACTCATTGAAGTTATACATCCCCATGGCCACGCCCCCACCCTGGGGGTAGGTGACTACGTGTTGATGGATGTCTTCGCTGCCATCAGCGGGGCTAAACGTCATCGTCAGGGTCCCGGGGCCTTCGACTTTGAAATTGGTGGCTTTGTATTGATCACCAAAGGCATGGCGTCCGATGATGATGGGTTTGTTCCATCCAGGCACCAGCCGAGGAATAGTCGAGATGATGATTGGTTCGCGAAAGACTACTCCACCAAGGACGTTGCGAATGGTTCCGTTGGGCGAGGCCCACATGCGTTTCAACCCGAATTCCTCAACTCGGGCCTCGTCGGGTGTGATAGTCGCGCATTTGATCCCGACGTGATGTTCCTGAATGGCGCGGGCCGCATCGATAGTGACCTGGTCGTTCGTGGCGTCGCGGTTGTGGATCGAGAGATCGTAGTATTCAAGGTCCAGGTCTAAGTAGGGCAGGATCAGTGTGTCCTTGATGGCCTGCCACATGACTCGCGTCATCTCATCGCCGTCGATTTCGACGATCTTGCCACTGACTCTTCGTTTATGTGTCATGGGATTCCTTTGCTTTAGCGGCAGATAATTACGCCGCAGTGCGGGCTTGTCAGTGTCGGGCCGTGACTGGTTAAGGGAGTCGGTGTTTGATCTCGGCTAGTTGGGCTGCCAGTTCCACGGGCAGTGTGGTGCCAAACCGATCGAACCACTCTTCGATGCTGAAAATTTCCTTTACCCACTCTCCTGGGTCAACAGCCAACGCGGCGGTTATATCCTCGTCGCTGACATCTAAACCAGCAGTATCCAAAGCACCTGGTGTGGGCACATACCCGATTGGAGTTTCGATGCCACCGGCAGTGCCTTCGAGACGTTCAATGGCCCATTTCAAAACCCTCGAATTCTCACCAAACCCAGGCCACATGAAATGGCCTTCGGTGTCGCGGCGGAACCAGTTGACGAGGAAGATGCGTGGAAGTTTGGACGGGGCGGTGGCGTGGCCGATGTCTAACCAATGTTGGAGGTAGTCACCGGCGTTATATCCGATGAAGGGAAGCATGGCCATGGGGTCTCGGCGTACGACTCCGACTGTGCCGGCTGCCGCTGCCGTTGTCTCCGACGACAGGGTAGACCCCATGAATACGCCGCTTGCCCAGTCATGTGATTGAGTGACCAGTGGAATCGTAGTTTCACGTCGCCCCCCGAAGAAGATAGCCGAGAGTGGGACTCCATCGGGGCTGTAGTACTCTTCGGCGAGAATGTCGACTTGGCTGATAGGGGTACAGAATCGAGAGTTAGGGTGGGCTGCGGGAGTGCTGCTGTCCGGGGTCCATTCGTGACCGGTCCAGTCAATGAGATGTTCAGGAAGCTTTTGTGTCATACCTTCCCACCACACGCCTCCATCGTCGGTGAGAGCGACATTAGTGAAGATGGTGTTGCCCTCAGCGATGGCATTCATCGCGTTCGGGTTGGTGTGCCACCCTGTTCCGGGGGCTACCCCAAAGAGCCCGGCTTCGGGATTCGTGGCGCGAAGTTCGCCCCCTTGACCGACGCGAATCCAAGCAATGTCATCGCCAAGTGTCTCTACCTGCCACCCCGGGATAGTGGGATTGAGCAGAGCTAGGTTGGTTTTACCGCACGCGGACGGGAAGGCCGCACTAATGAAATGTGAGTGCCCCTTCGGGTTAGTGAGTTTGAGGATGAGCATGTGTTCTGCCAACCATCCCTCATCTCGGGCCATGGTTGATGCAATCCTGAGCGAATAGCACTTTTTTCCCAGCAAGGCGTTGCCACCGTATCCCGATCCGTAGGACCAGATGGACTTCTCTTCGGGGAAGTGGACGATCCACTTTTCCGAGTTGCAGGGCCACACAACATCGTCCTGCCCTGGCTCTAGCGGGGCGCCAACTGAGTGAAGCGCGGGAACGAAATCGGCATCCAACTCAACCATTTTTGTTAACACGTCTGTACCTGCGCGCGTCATAATGTGCATAGATGCTACGACATAAGCACTATCGGTGATTTCGACGCCGAACTTCGGATCCTTTGAATCAAGGTGGCCCATCACGAAGGGGATAACATACATGGTTCGTCCCTGCATCGAACCAGTGAAGAGGCCGCGAAGCTGATGCTTCATGCTGGCCGGGTCCATCCAATTGTTCGTGAAGCCCGCATCGCGTTCTTCCGACGAGCAAATAAAGGTCCGTTCCTCGACGCGCGCGACATCGTCGGGGTCGGAAAAAGCGGCGAAAGAATTCGGGAACTTGTCGTCAGCAAGACGGACCAGGGTACCCGACTCGACGAGCTCGTCGGTGAGAACACGGTATTCGGCTGCAGAACCATCCACCCAATGAATGCGATCTGGTCGAGTCATCGCTGCAACCTCATCCACCCACTCCACCAATTGCGTGGGAGCAACTGGGGCGGGTCCGTGGGATCGTATCTGGGAACTCATCAAAACCTTCTGTTCATTCGACGTGAGTAGATCGCCACGAGTCGCTTCGTGACAGGGACTAGAAGAGGCAAGCTGCTGGTTTCTGCCGACTCGGTGTCTCTGCCTTCCATTCCTCAAAGTTCGGTGGGTTCACGGATCCATCAGGGGGGAGATATGGACTGGGATGATGAACGCCAGAGCAATGCTTGAGACCCCGCCAAGGGCGATGAGGATCTCCCAGCCTGGAGTCGACCAGGCAAGGGCGAAGAGCAGGATCCCCCCGACGAACAGGGCAAACGAGACAACAAAAAAGACCGCATTCTTCATATAAACATCCATTCAACGAGTTGCTGATTACACCATGTTACAACATCATGATATGATATATTCATCAATCCGGAGGTGTGAGATGAACCAGTACGACAATGATCAACGGCCCCTCTATGAGGTGAAGGCCAACCTCTTCAAAGGGCTTTCCCACCCCATTCGAGTCAGTGTCCTAGAAGTACTCACTTATCGAACGGAGGTTTCGGTCTCTGATTTGCTCACCAGCACCAACCTTGAGGCCTCGCATCTGTCTCAACACTTGTCGGTACTCAGACGACACAACCTTGTCGTGGCCGAACGGCGCGGGAGCCAGGTATTTTACCGGCTGGCCTACCCGCAAGTTGCTGATCTCTTGCGAGTGGCTCGAACCTTGCTCGGCGAGATTCTCCAGACCACCCACGCGCAGTTAGCCACGACCGCTGCACTTCCTGAACTCGTAGAGGACCTTCATAAGTGACACGACTGATTGCTTCAATTCGCACCGTGACTACACTCTTTCCCAGCTGGCGCGACTACCAGCAAGTACCAAAAACATGGCGACAAGATTTGCTCGCTGGAGTGACAGTCGGCATCGTCGCCCTACCACTGGCATTAGCCTTCGGGGTCACGTCCGGCGCGGGAGCTGAAAGCGGCCTGATCACTGCCATCATCGCCGGCATCGTTGCAGCAGTCTTCGGGGGCTCAAACATTCAGGTCTCGGGCCCCACTGGCGCGATGGTCGTTGTCCTCGGACCGATCGTGGCAACTCAAGGCCTGGGTGTTCTTGCTGTCGTTTGTGTGCTGGCAGGTCTCATCGTCGTCCTGGCCGGACTCCTCCGACTCGGCCGCACGATCACCTACATCCCATGGCCGGTGATCGAAGGCTTCACCTTGGGCATCGCCACCATCATCTTTCTTCAACAGGTACCCGCAGCTGTCGGCGTTGCAGCAGGAGAGAGCAGCAACGCCTTCCTAGCCGCTGTCCAATCGCTAGAAACTGTGGACTGGCTCCACGTATGGGTGCCTGTGCTCGTAGTTGCTGTCGTCGTGATCGTCATGGTCGTTGCGCCACGCATCCACCATGCGTTGCCTGGCTCGATCATCGCTATAGTCATCGTGACCCTCGGAGCAGGCCTGACCGGCCTCCCAGTAGAAACGATCGGCACCCTGCCTGATACATTGCCAGCACCCATCCTTCCCTCGACTGATTGGGCAACCCTGGCGACCCTCGTTGGCCCCGCATTCACAATTGCCGCTCTCGCCGCGATCGAATCATTACTCTCTGTCAGGGTTGCCGCGTCAATTTCAAACACCGGCGCGTATGACGCGGATCGAGAACTTGTCGGTCAAGGACTAGCCTCAGTCGCTTCAGGCATCTTTGGAGGAATGCCTGCAACCGGGGCAATCGCTCGAACCGCGGTCAATATTCGTGCAGGCGGACGTACCCGCCTCTCGGCGGTCGTGCACTCAATCGTCCTCCTCATCGTCGTCTACGTCGCCAGCGGCGTCGTTGGTAGCATTCCCCTTGCTGCTCTGTCGGGAATTCTCATGGTCACAGCAACCCGCATGTTCTCGATCGCTACTGTGAAGACGATCATTGGTTCGACCAAGTCAGACGCAATCGTTTTCATCGTCACGGCGTTGATCACAGTCAGTGTCGACTTGATCTATGCCGTGGGTATCGGAATTGCTGTCGCCGCGTTTTTTGCTCTCCGATCATTGGCCAACTCGGCCGGTGTTCATCGCGAAGAAATCCCCCATACCGACGAACCCGGAGACGAACATATCGCGGTATTCCGCCTTGACGGTGCACTGTTCTTCGGGGTCGCTGAACGCCTCATGACCCGCGTAGGCAAGATCGAGGACGTCAATGTCGTAATCTTGCGCATGTCACAGCTTCAGATTCTCGATGCCACAGGTGCACAAGTCATCACCGAACTTATGCAAGGCCTGGAGCGGCGCGGGATCACCGTGCTGATCAAAGGAATCCGGCCCCAACACCTTCGACTTGCAACTAAAGTCGGCGTCATCTCTTCCCTCAGACACGAAAACCACCTCTTCGAGACTCTCGACGAGGCGATCGAGCACGCTCGTAGCCATATCCGTCGAGCCAGATCCGGAAACGAACCTTCTTCACAATCACCCACTACTAGGTACTAATCCGTACGAGAGTCCTGCTTTGACGTAGTTCCCGAATGCTTGTGGATGTGTGTGCCTCAGTGTGTTGCAATTGCTGCCGTGACGTGAGCCCGCTCTGTCTCTTCTGCTACAGCCTGAACTGTCGAAAGGGGAGACCACACTTATCCTCTGATGAGAACGATCAATCCGACAATGACGGAAGAAGCCAGACACACGCACAGAAGCATGGTGAGAAGTTTCGACTGAAGACTCAGGCCGCCACGAAAGCGCCAGTTGCGGGTATGCCTGGCCATCGTTTCCTCGGCCGCTCCAGTCTCTGTCCTGAGTTCCGCAGCCAAGTGACGTTTTGGCCAATCTCGCTGTGGAACTCAGGTGATAGGACTTGTCGTCGTAAGCGTGGCCTCGCTGCTACTCGTTTTGCTCGTTCTCTAAGTCGCCGCGTCCTGCACTGGCGCGTCGCGCTTGGGGGGAATCATACGTGCGCCGCCCCACTCCACATCGATAGGGCATGAAGTAGGATGCTTCTCTGGCTTGCAGCTATGGATGAACCGTTGTGATATTGGATCTTCGCATTGTTCCAACTTGGCAATAGAGCACCGGCTTGCGCAGGTAGAGTGAACATCTCCGTGCATTCGAATGAGTGGTGTCAACTAGTTCGTTATCGGATCGAATTGATCGCTGACGTGCCATTATTCGAGTGTATGGCGCTCACTGCTCGCTCCACCGCCCAAGCCGGTTGTCCACTATTCTTCACCATCACCATCACCGTCTGTGGCCCAAATCTCATCCTCGTCATCGGTCTTGGTGACAGGGTCGGTGCCTAACTTTGACAGAGGCGTGAGAAAGTTGACATGCCTTGGCCAAGATAGCGAGACAGGATGAACGAGAACTTACACGATATTTCCTGATGCACGGTATTTGCTACACGCCCGCCCCAGGAACCTTTAGATTTATGAGACGTCAGGGCCATTTCAGCGGGACGTCAGTTCAGTCGCGTACTCACGGGGTGCGATCTGTCTTGCTAACTCGTCTCGTCGCATAAAGTCTTACAGCCGTGACTTCTTGGGTTTTATGAGCCATTCTTAATTCATGAGGCTTCTGGGTTACACACGAATCAGTACTGCCGGCCAAGATGCGCAGCTCCAACTCGACGCACTCGTCGGTGCGGGAGTCCAGAAACGAGATGTGTTCTCAGATGTGACCTCTGGGAGTAAGACGGCGAAACAGCGACCTGGAATGAGGCGGCTGCTCGAATATGCCGAAGACGGCGACACAGTCGTCGTGTGGCGAATCGACCGCCTCGGCCGATCACTCCTCGACGTTCTGGCAACCGTGAACCATCTCCGCGACCGGGGAGTGAAGGTCCGATCCGTCTCAGACAACATCGACCCCGAGACTTCATCGGGTCGGATGATGTTGGGAATGCTCGCCACTCTGGCCGAATATGAACGTGAACTCATCACCGAACGCGTCAACGCCGGCATTGCCGCAGCCAAGCAGAACGGCACCAAGTTCGGGCGGCCACCGGTGAACCCGGACGACATCGCCCAGAAGCTCTCTATCGCTGAAGACGCCCGCGCCAAGGGACGCACCGCTGAAGACGCAGCACGCTTGGTGGGCTGGTCGAGAGCCACCTTGTACCGACACCGTCAAGCCGCCGGCACTCACGACACACTGACTAAGCCGGTGTGAAATGGACGGGCCAGAGAAGTGGAGAATCCTTCGGCTCCACGTCGAAGACGACATCGCTCTGACAACTCTGGCCCAAGACACCGGCCTCGGCTTGCGCACCTTGCAACGCTGGCACCAGCACTACAAGACCGGTGGCATCGCCGCTCTCGAACCACAGACCCGACAGGATACTGATTCCAGACGTACCCATCCTGAACTTCAAGCGTTCATCGAACGACTCGGCCTCACCAGGCCACGCCCGAGCATCGCTAATCTCCACCGGCTCACGGTTAAAGAGGCGAAACGAATCGGCGAGGCGGCACCCAGCTACGGGACGGTCCGCTCCATCCTAGAAAGCTTGGATCCCGCGATGGTGACTCTCGCCCTCGACGGTCCTGCCGCATACAGGGACAAGCACGAACTCATCTACCGGCACACCGCCGAGCGCCCCAATGACACCTGGCAGGCAGATCACACGGAACTCGACATCCTCATCACCGATGCCAGCGGACGCCCGGAGCGCCCATGGCTGACGACAATTATCGACGACTGCTCCCGAGCAATCTGCGGCTACATGGTCTTCACCGGAGCACCCTCAGCAATGAATACTGCGTTAGCACTCCGGCAAGCGATCTGGCGCAAAGACGACCCCGCCTGGGCTATGTGTGGCATCCCTGATGTCCTCCACGTCGACCACGGCAGCGACTTCACCAGCCACCACCTCGAATACACTGCCACCGCGTTGAAAATCCGGATCATCTACTCAACGATCGCCCGCCCGCAAGGCCGCGGCAAGATCGAGCGCTTCTTCGGCACCCTCAACACCGAACTCCTATCCACCCTGCCCGGATACACCGGAGGCCCCGAGAAGAAGCCGACGCCTTCAATGGACCTGCCCGCCCTGGAGCAGGCGATCGGTGACTTCATCACGGCATACAACGAACGCCCGCACCGAGAGATCAACACCAGCCCCAAAGCAGCCTGGACCGGTCAAGGATGGCTTCCACGAATGCCCGAGACACTGGCCGAACTCGACGGACTGTTGCTGACCGTGCCCAAACACCGCACCGTCCGCCGCGATGGCATCCACTTCCAAGGTCAACGCTATCTCTCACCCACGCTTGCCCCACTAGTCGGGAAACCAGTGACGATCCGCTACGATCCGCGCGACATTTCAGAAATCCGAGTCTACGAACGCGACACTCTCATCTGCGTGGCTATCGATCAGACGAACCCAAACCAGAGGCTCAGCCTCCGAGAAGTCGAATCAGCACGCCGAGCCCGCCGCCGACAGTTACGCAAAGACATTAACGAGCGCATCCCCAGAGTTGCGAATCGGGAAGAACCCCAAAGAAGTAGCCAGACCGCGGGTCGGCGGTCGAAGCTGCGCACCTATGAAGAGGACGAGTAATGGCACGAGACTTCATCATCACGAAGGAACACCGCCGCTTCAAAGAGTTCGCCACGGCAGTACGCAAAGAGAAAACGATCGGGATCTGCCACGGCGAGGCAGGTGTCGGCAAGACACTTTCGGCTCGCCGGTACGCCCACTGGGATGAAGTCGGCACCTTCGTCGACGAATGGGGGCCGCGGTCTGCAGCTGATACGAAAGTCCAGGCCACCGCCCATCGGTCCCGTACAGTCTTCTACACCCCGGAGGTTTTGCCTCGTCATAAGCAGATCATGAATGATATCGGTCATCTTCAAACCCGAGTCGGGTTCTGCATCGATGAGCATTTACGCACGATTGGGAAAGTCACTGGCGTCCACGTCGGAAACGTGGCGAAACTGGTCGAGCTGGTCATCATCGACGAGGCCGAACGACTAACCCCAACGGCACTGGAGCTCCTGCGCGACGAACATGACCGGCACGAGCTGGCGATCATCTTCGTCGGGATGCCCGGAATCGATCAACGTTTCCGGCATTACCCACAGCTGTACTCACGCCTCGGGTTCTCCCACAACTACCGTTCACTTGGCCGCGACGAACTTCTCTTCGTCCTCGAACGACAATGGAAACGTCTGGGATCAACACTCGACATGGACGATTTCACCGATGCCCAGGCCGTCGCCGTGATCGAGAGGATCACGCGAGGCAACTTTCGTTTGCTCGAACGCCTCTTCCCCCAGGTCAGGCGAGTCATGAGGATCAATCAACTTGAGACAATCACCGACGATGTCGTCGAGGCAGCCGCGAGTATCCTCGTCATCGGTGACTAACACGGTCAGCCAGACGACTGATGTTCGATAAGGTTTGAAGATGCCGACTGTCCTCATCACTGGCGCTGCCAGAGCAAACAGTATCGCCGCTGGAATTACTTCGCGCCTCCGTCTGGATGGGTGGAACGTGTGCACTAGTGACCTCATCTCAGCCGACTATCCCTGCGACCTCTCTGATCCCGAGGCACCAGATGAGCTCATCACCCGCGTATCGGCCGAGCACGGCCCAATTGAAGGGCTCGTTCTGAGCCACGCGCATGGCGAAGAATCCGGGATACTCGACACCACGGCTGAGAGCTTTGATCGTCACCTCGCTGTCAACGCCCGCGCCTCACTACTCCTGATCGCAGCGTTTGCCCGACAGTCAGCTAACTCAGGAGGAGCAGTAGTCGCTTTCACAAGCGATCACACGACCGGCAACCTCCCTTACGGGGCTTCAAAGGGGGCATTGGACCGCATCGTCATCTCAGCAGCCCGCGAGCTTGGTCCACGAAAGATTTCTGCGAACGTCATCAACCCTGGTCCCATCGACACCGGGTGGATGGACAAAGAGACAGAGACGGAGCTGGGCCCCTACCATCCACTGGGTCGGCTCGGTACGCCAGAAGACATTGCCGCTGTGACCTCGTTTCTACTGTCAGCTGAGGGCCGATGGATCAGTGGTCAGCTGCTACAGGCAGATGGCGGCTTTTCTGCGCGTTTCTGATCGATCTTGAAACTGATTGCAAGCAAGAAAACATAGTTTTTTTGGGTGCGCTCCGAAACTAAACCCGGCGGCTGGGGCGGTCATATGGGCACAAGTTCGCGCCGAAGATGAGCGCGGATCGGCCGCCACGAAGGGATGACATATCACCGCCATTTATCGCTGAAGCTCACAGCCAGCGGCGGGGCGCGCCAGGCGTGAGATGCACGAATACCAAAGTGGGTTGCTGAAAACGTCTCAAGTAGTAGTGTGTCAGTCCTATGAAGGTTGCAATCAAGGAGCTGCTCAATGACCGGCGCAGCCTGAAAGAGGCCGCCATAGTGGCTGTCCTGTTTCCCCTTGTGAATTTCGGAATGAACCTCATCGGCTGGGGCAACGAGATGTTCTCGTGGTGGCAGACACTTCTCGTAGCGCCGTTCGTCGGATTCTTCTACTGGATATTCCTCAGCGGATTCAGACGCTTCGCCAACGAGGATGTCACGCCCGCCAAATTCGACAGATGACCTGAGTCGGCGACGGTGAGACTCGGTGACGGTCTCACCGCACGTGCACACCCGAGCCGACGACGATCTCGCCGATGACAGGCTGACCGGGAATCTCACCGACGACCAGCAGTCCGCCCGACGTCTGGGCATCGGCGAGAAGGAACAGCTCGTCCTCGGTCACGGAATCATCCGCAGTCAGGCTGGGACGCACCCAGTCCAGGTTGCGGCGAGTTCCCCCGGAGACGTAACCGGCCGCGATCGAATCATCGACTCCGCCGAGGCGGGGCACCGCAGCCGCGTCGATGACTGCTCCCACGCCCGAGGCGCGACACATTTTGAACAGGTGGCCGAGCAGTCCGAACCCGGTGACATCGGTGGCTGCGCGCACCCCCGCAGCCAGCGCCGCTCGCGCCGCCTCGGCATTGAGCTCAGTCATCGTCGCGACCGCGTCGTCGAAGTACTCGCCCGTCTGTTTGTGGCGATTGTTGAGGATGCCCACACCGATCGGCTTCGTCAGGGTCAGGGGCAGGCCCACCTCGGCGGCGTCATTGCGCATGAGCTGATCTGGGTGGGCGATGCCGGTCACGGCCATGCCGTACTTCGGCTCTGGATCGTCGATCGAATGCCCGCCGGCGACGGGACACTTGGCCTGGGCAGCGACGTCGAGACCACCCCGCAGCACCTCTGTCAGCAGTTCCATCGGCAGCTTCTCCCGCGGCCAGCCGACGAGGTTGATCGCGGTGACCGGGGTCCCGCCCATTGCATAGATGTCGGAGAGCGCGTTCGCGGCCGCGATCCGGCCCCAGTCATAGGCGTCATCGACGACCGGGGTGAAGAAATCGGCAGTGGAGAGTACTGCGAGGTCATCGCGGACGCGCACGGCCGAGGCGTCATCACCGTCGTCGAGGCCGACGAGGACGTCGGGTCCGGACTGCCCGGTCAGCCCCTTGACGGCTTCCTCGAGCTCACCCGGCGGGATCTTGCAGGCACAGCCTCCGCCGTGGGCGAATGATGTCAGACGTTCTTGAGCCACAGTCATACCGCGAGACTAGCATCGGCGATCAGGGGTCGGAAGTCTTTGTCACCCAGCGATTGCGCCCTGCGGCAGGAGCCGGCGCCACCTGCTCGGCCTTGCCCTCACCGTCGAGATGGTGCATGGCCACGGTCGACATGACCACATCGAAGGGGCCGCCGGGCAGATGCCGAGGATATGAGTCTGCGGAAGCGCCTCGGCGACCCGTCGTGCCGTCAGTCCGCTGCCCACCCCGAGGTCGAGGATCGTGCGCGGGGCGACCTCGACAAGCTCGGCGGAGGCGGTGATCATCGGCACAGCGTATTCCGCCGCGAGACATGGTGACAAGAGCTGATCGAGTAGTGGTGTCACCGCTGATGTGGTGACACTGCCGCACTTCGCAGGAGCGGGCCGCCGTCTCGTTCCCAGAAAAGGTCATGGGCGAATCTCAGGTCAGTGGCCCCCACTATCCTGACGGATTCCGGCGCTGCTGACATGGTAACGAGACAGGGCAGGCCCACTCCGATCAATCACCGCGTCGAATCGAACTCGCCGAGGATCTTGCCCGGGTTGAGGTTCCTGCCCGGGTCGGTGGCTCGGAACAGCGAATCGACCATGAATGCCCCGGGTTCCGTGATGTCGTCGACGATCCACGGTCGGTGTTCGGTGCCCACCGCGTGATGGTGGGAGAGTCCGCTGCCGGAGTCGATGAATTCCTGCTGCACGGCATCCTTGACTGTCTGGTATTCCTCGAGTGCCGTGTCCTCGCGGGCATGGGGCACGGCGAAGGTGAAGTACAGGCAGGCTCCTGAATGGTAGCTGTGAGACATGTGGCAGAACATGAAGCCCGGGCCATCCTGCTGACTCCGGATCTGTCGGAACCGCTCGTGGACCCGCGCATGGACGTCCTTGAGATTCGCCCAGGTCACTCCTGTCTCGCACACATCACCGAAGACCTTGTAGTTGAGGAGGAAGTCGCGCAGATAAGGGGTATCGAACTTCTTCTGGTCGTAGACCGCTCCGGGGCCGGTTCCAAGGTCGATTCCACCGCGCCGTTTGACGATCTTCTTCACCTCGGCCCGTTCGCGCGCGACGGTCGCCTTCGATCCTTCGAAGCAGACATAGGACAGGCACATTCCCTCCGTTGTGTCCCATCCCTTCGCGCGCAGATAGGCGAACAGGGTGTCCTGGCCGCGAGCAGTCGCCTTCGCCTTCGCAGTCGTCGGCTGGGAGACCATGGCGAGACTGAATCGCGTTTCCGGACCGTCCGAGAGACGTGTGAAGCTGGGGGTGACCTCCGAGCGAGCGATGTCGTGCATGCTCTCGACCCCGTGCGCCCAATCGCGGTAGAGGTAACCGACGACCTCACGGACCTCGGGATTGCGGTGAACTTGAACCGTGCACTCGGAGATGACGCCGAGGCGGCCTTCACTGCCCAGGGCCATCTCATGGACTGATGGTCCCGAATCCCGACCCGGAATGGGCTTGCTGATCAGAACTCCGCGCGGATGGACCATGCGCAGTCCGCGCACGATATCTTCGATATCGCCGTATCTGTCCGACTGCATCCCGGACGAGCGCGTGGCTGCCCAGCCTCCGAGCGTCGAATAGCTGAATGAGTCCGGGAAATGGCCCATCGTCCAGCCCCGAAGATTGAGCTGTTCCTCGAGGTCGGGCCCGTAGGCTCCGGCTTCGACGCGGGCGAGACCCGATTGCTCGTCGACGTCGATGACTCTCCTCATCCGTCCGAGATTGAGCGAGATGATGGGGCGCTCTTCGCTCGGATCCGGCGTGACGGAACCGGAGATGCACGACCCGCCGCCATAGGGGATGAGAACGAGATCGTGGTCGAGGACGAGATCGAGTACAGCGGTGATCTCCTCTTCGCAGCCGGGATGGACGACAACATCGACGAGGCGAGTCATCCTTTCGTTCCGCACGCGATAGAGATCGGGCAGGGAGCGGCCGAAGGAGTGGATGACTCGCAGCTCGTCGCCGACGCTGACGTTGTCAGAGCCCACGGCAGCGGTCAGTGCCTCGACGAGGCTCGACGGAACGCGCGTTTCCGGTACCTCGTGATCGCTGAGGTTCGGGGTGTTCGGTCGGGGCGCGTTCCACAGATCGAGACCGATCTTCTCCTTGGCGATCGCTGCGAAGGCCGGTTTGGTCTCCCAGACGAATTCGACACCCTCGGCGCCCCATCCCCACCAGCGATGTCGCCTGACGTCGTCCACTCTCAGAGGCGTGCTCAATTCTTCATCCCTTCATCGGTGACATTGCGTCCGTCAGTGGCGGAGCGTCCGTCGTGTCGTTGATCTGATCGAGGTGGACCGGAACCGTTCGCGCGGGCAGCTGAGCCGCCACCTCGGCGGCGGGGGCCGACAACGCCGATGTCGGCGGCGCCGGCAGCATAGAGATCCGCGACGCGCGCCTGCACCCGAGATGTCAGCGAGGCGAGTGACTCGCCGGACTCGGGAGTGAGTGCTTCGCCGAAGACCACACGCACAGGAGGCCGGCCCGGCCGCGGCCAGGCGCTGCCCTTGGGCATGGCTTCGAAGCCTCCGATTACCGCAGTCGGCACGATCGGAACCGCAGCGTCGGCGGCGAGTCGGATCGCGCCGACCTTGAAGTCACCGACGGCGCCATCGGTATGTCGCCCGCCCTCGGGGAAGAGCAGGACGGGCACTCCGGCGCGCAGCAGTGCCCGAGGAGTGTTCGAACTGCCGTGCGAACCGCCGCGATGGACCGGAAAGGCGTTGAAGAGCCATCGCACAAAGAGCCTTCGATACCAGACGGTGAAGAAGTAGTCATGGGCGACCCCGGTGGCCAGGAACCGTGCCTGTTTCCGCGGCAGGCTCTGCGCGATGATCGGCGCGTCGAGGTGAGAGGTGTGGTTGGCGACGAGCAGGTACCCGCCGTTGAGCGCACGTACGCTGGGATCGAGACTCACCGTGGGTCTGATGGTGGAGCGCAGCACCCCGCGGAACAGGACACGTTGAAGCACGAAGCGCAGGGACGCGCGGAGGCCCGAGCGGTACTTCTTCGTCACCCGTGGGTGGAGGTTTTCTGCGTTCATCGACGGCTATTCGGAGCCGACGCCCGTTTCGGATGGGAGATCGGTGATGAAAGTTTTGCGGCTTCGTGTCGAAGGCGGCCGGAGGGGGAGACGAGCTCGTGAATCAGGGGGTCGTGGATCCACCCCTGGCACCGGATCCATCCCCGGATCCATCCGCGAGGACCTCGCTGTTCCGTCGGGAGGTCAGCAGCGAGGAGAGACGATGAACGGCCGGGCGCGGGGCGGCTCGCAACGCCGCGGTGATGATCTTCCACCGCAGCCCGGGGACGCTGATGGTCCTCCCCCGGGCGACGTCTTTGAGGCATTCTTCCACGAGCAGGTCCGGGTCCAACCACAGGAAGTCGGGAATCGACGATCCGGCGATGCCCGCACGAGCATGGAATTCCGTGCGCACCCAACCTGGCACCAGTGCGGTGACGTTCACCCCCATTCCTGCTGTCTGCAGCGACAGTGCCTCGGAATAGTTCTGTGTCCAGGCCTTGATGGCCGTGTAATTGTTCTGTGTGAGGCCTGCGCTCACCGAGCCGACATTGATGATCCATCCCCGGCCACGTCGGACCATTGCCCGTGCTGCGGCTCCGCCGATGACGAGCACAGCTCGCTGCATCACCTCGAAACCTCGATCGTGCTGCTCGAGATCCTTGTCGAGCAGACTCGCGCGCACCGAGAATCCGGCGTTGTTGACGACGACGTCGATTGCGGGTTCGGCGCCCGGGTCCTCGACCCGCGCAGCCACCCGCGCCTGCTCGCGTCGGTCAGAGAGGTCGGCGACCATGGTCTCGACCCCAACATCGAACTCGCCGCGGATCTGTTCGGCAAAGGTGTCGAGGTTGGTGCGATCTCGGGCTACGAGCACCAGATCAAGACCCCGACGGGCGAAGGCGCGGGCGAAGGCAGCGCCGATTCCAGCGCTTCCACCAGTGATAAGAGCCATATTCATACGGTTACGATACATGGATCCAATCCAAAAGCCGGACGGCGTCGAATCACTGTCGTTCCGCGAAGTCGGGACGCATGACCGACCAGAAACTCGTCCCTCGACCCGATAGGCTGCACAATGAAACCGAGCCGCTTCCTCCTGACCGGTGCCACGGGGTTCCTCGGCCAAGCTCTTCTTCAGGCGATGCTCGAGAGCTTGCCGCACGTCACCGTCACCGTCCTCGTGCGTGCACGCGGAGCGCAATCGGGACGCGACCGTGTTCAGCGACTTCTCGGCAAACCGGTCTTCGCCGCTTGGATCGACAGGGTCGGCATCGCAGCGGTCCGAGAGGCGCTCAGCCGCCGGGTCGAGGTTCTCGAAGGCGACATGGTCGACCTGCCGCCACTGACCGAGCACTACGACGTTGTCATCCATTCCGCCTCGAGCGTGTCGTTCGACGCCCCGATCGACGAGGCTTTCCGCACGAACGTCGGCGGGGTCGAGCGACTCTACGATGCGCTGCAGGAGTCGAAGCAGGATCCGCACGTCATCCATGTCTCGACCGCCTATGTCAGAGGGATTTCGAAGGGCGTCTCCCAGGAACAGCGCCTCAACCACGACGTCGACCGGAGCGCCGAGCTCCGCTCGTCCCAACTGGCGAGAGAACGCGTCGAAGCCGAATCCCGCGACCCGGAACAGCTGCGGAGGTTCATCCGCACCGCTCGCACACAGAGCGCACGGATCGGACCCAAGGCGGTCGCAGCCTCCGCAGAGGCCGCAAGACAGAGCTACGTCTCAGATCGGCTTGTCGAATTCGGTCGCATGAGGGCCGAGTCCCTCGGGTGGACCGATGTCTACACCTTCACCAAGGCCATGGCGGAACGGGTGGGCGAAGAGGAGTGGGCCGAGAAAGGGCATCGGGTCTCGTTCGTCCGTCCCTCGATCATCGAATCGGCGCTCCGACTGCCGGCCCCGGGCTGGCTCGACGGATTCAAAGTTGCCGACCCTCTCATCATGGCCTACGCGAATGGGAACCTGTCGGAATTCCCCGGGCACGCTGATTCCGTGCTCGACATCATCCCCGTCGACCACGTCGTCAACGTGATTCTCGCTCTGGCGGTCCTCGGCGCCGACGACCAAGCTGAGGACGGAACGCAGGACGGCAGTTTGGACGGTTCGGACGGAACGCAGGACGGCCGCTGGAGTTCGGAGGAATCGGGCGCTGCCTACTATCACGTCGTTTCCGGGACGAGCAATCCTCTGCCCTTCCACCAGATGGTCAGGACGGTTCGAGAGTACTTCCTCGATCGTCCGATCCCCGATCGCGAAGGCGCACCCACTCACGTGCCCGAATGGAGTTTCCCGAACTCCGATCTCGTCGACGGGAGGATTCGGCTGAAGGAACTCGGAACCCGAGCCGGTCGGCGAATCGTCGACCGGCTCCCTTCGTCCCGTCGCACCCGAGCTCTGGCCTCCCGTCTCGCCCGTGTCGACTCCGGGCTGAAGTCACTGCACAAGTTCGCCGATCTCTATCGGCAGTACACGACGACGGAGATGATCTTCGACGACACAGCGACAAGACGATTGCAGTCCCGGCTGCCGACTGACTACCCCTCCGATCGCGGCTTCGACGTCACTGAGATCGACTGGCAACGCTATTTCAAAGACATCCACCTGCCGGCAATCACCGCACTGACCCGCAGCTACACGCGCAGTCGTGCCCAACCCGGAACAGGCCACCGTGTCCCGGAACCGATTCGTTCCGCCCCTGACGCTTTGGCCGTCTTCGACCTCGACGGGACTGTCATCTCGGCGAATATCGTCGGACAGTACGTCTCCGTAGTCCGCGCGACCACGCCGGTCTACCGCTGGCCAGTTGCCATGGCGGAGATCGCCGGCATCGTTCCCGGGCTTCTGCGTGCGGAATCACGGGATCGGTCGGAACTCATCCGCATGGTCAATCGTCGTTACCGGGGCTTTCGCCTCAGCGAGCTGCGCCAGGTCATCGCCGATGGCCTGGGAAAGAGAATCCGGGATTCGATCCGTCCGCAGGCCAAGGAGCTCATCGAATCGCATCGCGCTGCCGGTCACAGGACAGTGCTTCTCACAGGTGCTCTCGATGTGCTCGTCGAACCGCTTGCGGATCTGTTCGATGAGGTCGTGGCGACGCGCATGGATGTCACGGACGATGGGGTGCTCTCGGGCTTTCTCGCAACTCCGCCTCTTGTCGATGAGGCTCGCGCGAACTGGCTGCAGAAGTATGCTGAGGGGATCGGTGCGGACCTGTCGACGTCGACCGGCTACGGTGACTCACTCGCCGACGCGGCTTGGCTCGAGCTCGTCGGCGACCCGGTCGCCGTCACCCCGGATCTCGGACTCTACGGACTGGCCCTGAAGAAGCGATGGAAGGTGCTCGAATGGTGACGAACAATGCGACGCGCGATGTGACGGACCTCGCCCGAGGTCCCGGAGGCCAGAGCGTGCCGAGAGTCGAACATCCCCCGGGCCACGTCGATGGCAGACTGTTCTCCGATGCAGACTATCCGACCGTCCTGCGCACGGACTTCGACGTCCCGGAGTACCTCGCTGGTGCCCGCGGTCGCATCCCGGTCACTATCGACTCGGTCGACCTGGCCGAGGATACTGCTCGGGATCTCGATTTCCTGTGGAGACTCGAAAATTCTGCGCTGGCCGAAACGCGTGCCGTGCTCGCATCCTGGACTGCCAACGAAGCCAGGATCACGGCATTCATCACCGCGTGGGGATATGAGCGGTACTGGCTGGCGCGAGCGCTGCGCGACCTTCTCGAAGCGGCTCCGGCCTCGTCGCTCCCTCGACCACGGCCCACGCTGACAATGAGGCTGCGCGGTTCCTGGGTGGAACGGGGGCTTCCGATCCTCGCGCCCGTCGTAGGCGGAATCGTCAAGGAACCGCTGACCGCAGGTCACATGGCACGACTCGCGATCCAGGAGGGAGCTCTGCAGGTGGCCGAGAGTGCTCTGCTGCCGCGGCTGCAGGGCGAGGCCGCCAGCGTGCTGTCGGAGATCGTGAAGAGGCGAGATGAGATCGTCAGGTTCTTCCGCACCGAGGCGATCGCTCGGATTACTCGCTCGCGGCGCGAGGCCGTGGCCGCCCGACTCCATCTCGCGCGACCCTGGGCTCCTCTGCGCGTCGTCGGCGTGCCGGAACCTGACGAGGCCCGGGCTCTGACAAGCATCTTCGCCGCGGGCGTCGATAGGAGAAGGCTCATCGAATCGGATGCGGCGATCGGGCGATACGTTCCCCTGCACCCGAGTCCATCAGTGAATCAGATTCGGGCAGCGCTGGCAGCCACCCGCAGAACCGATGCCCGAGCTAGGAGAGAAAATGGCGTTTGACTTCGACAACTATGCCGAGACCTCGGAAGCGGTGAACTGGAGTGACCTCGACTTCGACGTCTTCGACGACATGCCTCTGGACAGGGACACTCTTCGCTCCGTGCGCTATATGTGCGACGTCGAGTACCACACCACCTGCTTCGTCCGTGAGCTCCTGGTCACCCCCTCACATCGGGAAGATGCCACTGCTGCGTTCATGACCATGTGGAATCGCGAGGAGTTCTGGCACGGTGAGGCTCTGGCAGCCGTGCTCGAGAAGCATGGAATCCACGTCGACTACGACGAGGTCAAAGCCAAACGGGCGAGCTTGGGCTGGAAGCTCGCTCTCGGGCCGGCCAAGCAGTCGATCCTCGCGAACATGGTGGGCACGGACTTCGTCGCGGTCCACATGGCCTGGGGTGCGGCAAACGAGCTTTCGGCCACGGCCGGATATCGGAGGATGTCGGCGATGCAGGACCACCCTGTGCTCTCGCCGCTGCTTGAGCGCATCGCCAAGCAGGAGACCCGCCACGTCGCCTTCTACACAACCCAGGCCCGCGAAAGACTCGAAGGCAATTCTCGTGCTCAGTCATTCGTGCGGATGGCGTTGGGGAAGCTGTGGAAGCCGGTGGGGTCGGGGATGATGGACGATGCTGAGGTCAAGCACGTCATGACGCATCTGTTCAGCGACCAGACGGATGAGCTCGACAAGTTGGACAAGCGCGTGCAGAAGCTGCCCGGTCTGAGTGAGCTGAGGATCTTCCGCAACGCCTTCGCCGGCCTGGGGATCGAATGATCTTTCGGTGTTCACAGCAGAGGAGTCTTCGGCTGCGTGAACGCCGTCATGTCCACGTCGCGATGCTCGGCCGTCACCGGGTAGAGTTCGATCCGGAGGCGTCCGAGTCCTGGTGGGCTCCCCGGTCTTCAAAACCGGTGAGACCGAGTATCTCGGTCTGGCGGGTTCGATTCCCGTCCGCCTCCGCCACCAGCATCGTCGACGTCGCCGCACCTGAAACCTCGGAGCTCGCGTCCGCGGCAGGGCCCGACCGCAGTGAAGGAGAATGCAGCCTTGGCCGATACGGATCCGCGACGCAGCATTCCGCGCACCGATCACCTCCTCGCCCTCCCTGAGGTCATCGACGCAGGTGAGCGACTGAGCCAGTCGACTATCAAGGCGATCATCTCGGACGCCCAGTCCTCTGCCCGGGCCGGTGAGATCTCCGTCGCCGAGGTGGCTCCCACCATCATCTCTCGCCTGAGTTCTCGTTCGGCTTCGTCGCTTACCCCGGTGCTCAACGCCACCGGAATCATCGTTCACACGAACCTCGGCCGCGCGCCGCTGTCCGAACCTGCGCGCCAGGCCGTGGCCGATGCGGCAGGCTATGTCGACGTGGAGATGGATCTGGACTCCGGTAAGCGCAGCAAGCGAGGGACTGGCGCGAAGCGGGCGCTTCTGCGTGCCTGCCCGGGGGTCGAGGACGCGCTGGTCGTCAATAACGGTGCCGCGGCATTGCTGCTCGCGGTGACTGCGCTGCGCGGTGACGAGGTGTCAGGAAATGACGGTTCGGCCGGAGCGAGCGACGCGAAGGCGGCAGGCGAGATCATCGTCAGTCGTGGGGAACTCATCGAGATCGGTGCTGGCTTCCGCCTGCCCGATCTTATGGCGACGACCGGTTCCCGGATCCGGGAGGTCGGCATGACGAACCGCACCCATCTCGACGACTACGCCCGGGCCATCAACGACCAGACTGCGAGTCTGCTCAAGGTCCACACGAGCAA
>NZ_JAKDJU010000106.1 GCF_030453725.1 Brevibacterium picturae | reverse complement strand
CGGCTCAACGCATCGACGACGACGGCCGTGAGCAGGACGAGGGCGGTGATGATCTGCTGCGCATCGGAGCTGAAGCCGATGAGGTAGAGACCATTGTTGATCGCACCCACGACCAGCGCACCGAGCACGGCGGCCCAAGCACTGCCGCGCCCACCGAACAGGGAGGTTCCGCCGATGACCGCGGCGGCGATTGCATTGAGCAGATCCTGCGTGCTCACCAGCGTCGATCCGGCGTTGGTCGTGACACCGGTTTTGATGAAGCCGAACAGCGCCGCCAGGACACCGGCGGCCATGAACACACTGATCCGCACCCAGGTGACGCGAATGCCAGCGCGCCTGGCGGCCTCGACCTTGCCGCCGACGGCATAGATCGAACGGCCATACTTGGTCTTGCGCAGAACGAGGTCGATGCCGATGGCAATGACCATCATGAGAAGGAAGGGCATGGCCAGACCGAAGTCCTGGTTGACCAGGATGAGGAACCCGAACACGACCGCCGCGAGAATGGCGGTGCGCACGATCACCGAGGTCCAGCTCGGGCTGGAGAGCCCCTCTCTGTGCCGGCGCAGCTTCGAGTAGACGATTCCGGCGCCGAAGCCGATGACCGCGACCGCTCCGAAGACATAGGCCCAGAGGGCAGGGAAGTAGAAGCTGGCGAAGTCGAAGGCGAAGGAATTCGCCATCGACAGGTTCTTCTGCGTACCCAGCGTCGTCAGGGTCAGCCCGGTGTACGCGAGCAGACCCGCGAGGGTGACGACGAATGCCGGAATTCCGACAACGGCGAAGAACCATCCCTGGATCGCTCCGACGACGAGCCCCAAGAGCAGCATGATGCCCAGAGCGGCCAGGGGCGGTACCCCCTGTCTGATGACCAGCACACCCAACAGCGAGGCCGCCAGTCCGCCCAGCTGCGCCAGTGACAAGTCGATCTCGCCGAGCAGCAGGATGAGGTTGATGCCCAATGCGAGGATCGCGAGGTAGGCCACTGTCGAAGACAGATTGACAAGGTTGGCCGGGGAGATGAAATTGCTGTTCGCCGTCTGGAAGACGATGACGATGACGACCAGTGCCAGGATCACGGGGAACGAGCCGAGCTGGCCCTCCTTGACCCTGCGCACGAACGTGGCGATGAGACCGTCGTCGGTGATGCGTTCGTCGGTGATGAATGAGTTGCGAGTCATCGGCGTTCACCTCTCCGGGTTGCTCTCTGCGTCACCGCGTTGTCACTGGCTCCGGTGATCGCGGCGACCAGCACATCCGTGCGCTCGTCCCCGGGGAAGTCGCCGGCATCCTTACCCAAACGCAGAACGTGGACTCGGTCGCAGACGGCCTGCACATCGGCCATGTTGTGGCTGACCAGCAGCACTCCGAGGTCGCGTTCACGCAGCCGCTCGATGAGGTTGAGCACCTCTGCGGTCTGTGCGACACCGAGCGCCGCCGTCGGCTCGTCGAGCATCACGATCGAAGGTTCGCCGAGGAGGGACCTGGCGATCGCGACCGTCTGCCGCTGTCCGCCGGACAGGGCCGCGATCGGCACCCTGACGCTCGGGATCTTCGCCGACAGGCTGTGCAGCAGTTCCCATGACTTCGCTTCCATGGCAACCTCGTCGAGGACACCGCGCCGGGTCGTTTCATGTCCGAGGAACAGGTTGGCAACCACGTCGAGGTTCTCGCACAGCGAGAGATCCTGGAAGACCGTGGCGACCCCTGCCTTCTGCGCATCTTTCGGTGAGGCGAACTTCTGGGCCCGCCCGTCCAACTGGATCTCGCCTTCATCGGCCGGATGGACTCCGGCGAGGACTTTGACCAGGGTGGACTTGCCTGCACCGTTGTCACCGACGAGGCCGACGACTTCGCCGCGGCCGATGGTCAGGTTGATATCGGTCAGTGCCTGGACCGCGCCGAATCGTTTGTTGATTCCGCGCAGCTGGAGGACCGGTTCGGCCCCGCGGTCCGGCACCCGCGTACTCGCGGGCACCGGATCATTGCTATGAGAATTCATATGTTCCTACTCGCCGATCTCCACTTGGCGTTGCGTGATGCCTACTTGACGCCGGCGTCTTCGCAGAGCTTCTTCACATCACCGGTGCAGATGTCTTCGGCCTTGATCTGATCACCCACGATGTCTTTGACCGTGTCCTTCGTGACGACCTTGGCCTCAACGAAGTCTGTCGGAGTGTCCTTGTAGGTCGTTGACCCCTCGGGCTTCTCGCCGCCTGCCAGGGCGACAGCCGCATTCGCAGCGAATTCCGCCTGGGGTGGAATCGACTTGTAGATCGTGGCGTATTGGTCGCCCCTGAGGATGTTCTGCAGGCCGTCGACCTCAGCATCCTGTCCTGTGACAACGGGCTTGACCTTGGCTTTCTTCGTGGCGGCGAGGACACCTCCGGCGGTGCCGTCATTGGCCGCGTAGACGGCGATCGGCTCTTCCTCCGCGCTCTGCAGTTGACCCTGGACCCATTTGCGGGCGTCATCGGGGTTCCAGTCGAGGGTGTCATGGCTTTCAGCGATGTCGACCCCGGCGCCCTTGAGCGTCTCCTCGGCACCGGCCTTGAAGTCGGCGGCGTTCGGGTCCTTCGGATCACCGTTGACCATCCAGACCGGACCCGACTTCGGGTCCGTGCCCTCGGCCTTGAGCCCGTCGAGGACGGCCTGGCCCTGCAGGTTGCCGATCTTCTTGTTGTCGAACGAGGTGTAGTAGTCCGCGCCCTCGAAGAAGCGGTCATAGGCGATGACCGGGATCTTCTTGGCTTGAGCCTTCGACAGTGCCGAAGCCACCGCCGAAGCGTCTACCGGGTCGAGGACGATGGCATCGACGCCCTCGGTCACCGCGGCTTCGAACTGCTGTTGCTGCTGGGTCGCATCCTGGTTCGCGTTGCGGTACTCGATCTTCGCATCGGGGTTGGCCTCTGCGACGTACTTCTCGAAGTTCGGTTTGTCGAGGGATTCGTACCGGGTGGTCTTGGACTCCGGGAGGAGCAGGGCGATGGTGACGTCACCGTCTGAACCCGAGCCGCTGTCGGCTTGCTCGTTGCCTTGGCCCTTCTGATTGCCACAGCCGCTGAGCGCGAGAGCGCCGATAGCAACCGAGGCGCCGAGGAGGGCCCACCTCTTCCGGGACGAATTGTTGCGGGACTGCAGGTTTTGCCTCATTGTGAACCTTTCAATCTTTCTGACAACGTTGTCAGGCTGTTCAATATAATTCGCTGATCGAGGCTCTGTGTCAACTGTTTCGCCGAAAAAGTTCCGTCGGAAGTCTCTCCGGACAGCGTCACTTGTCAGGGGGCTCTTCGCCACTGCCGCGGGCGATCACATGGACCGGAATCTCCCACCGCCGAGGCGAGGGGCCACTCCCGAGCGCACCGTCGGAACCGGGCCCCGCACCAGCGTCAGGCGCGGAACGGGAGGCTTCCTGCAGACGTCGGACCGCCTCGGCGGCCATGGAAACGACATCCCGATCGATCACGGTCACGTCCAGGAGATCCGCGGTGGGGAAATCATCGATGCCCACCAGCGCCGGCCATTGGTCAAGTCGCCGACAGGCATCGATGGCTCCCTGGGTCAGGGTCGCGGACAGGGTGATCAGTGCGCTCGGTGCGGTACGGGACCCCAACCAGGCAGCCACGACGTTCTTCGCACTGACCAGGTCGTGGGCGTCTTCCTCCATGTAGGCTCGCCATCCGACGTCCGAACGTCTGGCGAATGCCGACTGGATTCCGGCGAGTCGGTCGGCGGTGATCGAGCTGGTCGAGCGATCGCCGATGACGCCGATGCTGATGTGCCCGTGCTCGAGGAGCTGGGTGGCGGCGAGCCTGCCGGCACGTTCCTCGTCGCCGGCGATGACGGCCACTGCACCCCCTGCTATCGAGGGATCGAAGGACACGATCGTCACGTCAGCAGATGCCACCTCGGCGTAGGAATGGGCTGCGTCCGGGTGGGATCGGATGATGCAGAGTCCGGACATGTCATTGGCCAGGCACTCGTCGAGGAAGACCCGTTCACGTTCGGGATCGTCGGCCGTGATGGTCACGACCGGACGCAGGCCGGCCCTGCCCAACTCGGCCTCCAGCAGACTGAAGAGACGAGATTGGAAGGGGTCATCGCCGTCGCTCATGACCACGCCGATGTAGGGTGACCTGCCACCGGCGCGCAGGCGTCTGGCGGTGGAGTTGAGGCGGAATCCAAGCTCAGCGGCGGCTTCCTCGACCTTCTCGGCGGTGCTCGTGGCCACGTGTTTTTCGCCGTTGAGCACCCGAGAAGCGGTCTTGATGCTCACACCTGCACGCGAAGCGACCGTGGCCAGAGTCGGCCGATCGTTCTGCTTCGCCATGAGCACACCTTTGAGTCGGGAATTCCTCGCACCGTTGCGCGGCCCCGTATCGGCGACCGTTGGATTGATACTAACCGTTGGTGCCTGAGTGGACCCAGTTGGAGGCACGACCGGATCGACGTTCGATCCGGATAATCACTGATCACTCAAAGAAGAGCGGCGAGACTGCCCTCCAGAGCTCACATCTTCGGAGTGTTCCGCAGTTCGCGTAGGCGAGCGTTGGCCTCCGCCAGTTCCGCAGAAGTTCGATCTCGCGACGAGGCAGTCAGTCGCTGCAATTGCAGATCGAGCACTGCGTGTGCACCCAGAAGGTCAAGGCCAAGCACTTCTCGGCGCCGATCCAACGCGAGACAGATCGCCTCGAGAATCTCGATTCTGCCGGTCAACGCTGCTTCTTCTTGCCGAAGATCACTCATTGCCTTCTGCTTCCCTTCCGAATGCCTTCACTCAGTCATCGAACCACGAAGTTGCCTGCCCACGCGAGACCTGACCCGATCTCAAAGGCGAAGTTTTCGTCTGTCAGTCCTGCCTTCGCGAATGGACAGGGGGCGTGGTGCACACCACCGAACATTCGGCCTTCGCCGTGGGGTCATCGTTGATGCAGCGGATCGGTCGAAATGCCCGATCTCCCGCTCGCCGAGGTGGGGGCTGGGACCCAGCGCCCACCTCGGCGAACATGGTGGCTTTCGGATCAGCGTGCCACGGGGTTTCTCATCGTTCCGGCATAGAGCAGCGATTCGGCCTGGTTGCCGATGTCGACCATCTGCTTCGTGTTGCGCAGCTGGAGTCGGTTGAGGCACGAGTGGGCGAAGCGTTCGGCGCGCAGGTCCACATCTCCGGCGAGCCCGCGAGCGAGGTCTGGATGCTCGGTCTCGTAGCGGTCGAGCACCTCGGCGACCAGTGCCCAGAACTTCTCCGAGCTCAGCAGGCCGTCGGAGTCGAGGATTCCGCCGAGGTGGCGCAGCACTCCGTCGAACATGTCCGTGAACACGGACAGGGCCTTCTCCTCCCCCGGGACCAGCGCCCGGATGCGCTCCACATCGCCTGGCAGCTCGCGGTGACCGAGGACGGCAACCTCCTCGCCGATGTCCTTCATGAATGCACCGGTCACGATGTTCTCATCGAGGATGAGGATGAGGTTCTCCCCGTGCGGCATGAACACGAGATCGTGGGCCAACAGAGCGTGGACGAGTGGGTGCAGGTACGCCCGCAGATAGGACCGAACCCAGTCCTCGGGCGCCTGGCCTGAGGCGCGGATGAGTTCACTGGCGAAGGCGACTCCCCGATGATCGCGGTGCAGCAGAGCCGCCATGGTGATCACCTTCTGCCCGGGTTCGAGCACGGTCAGCGGGTTCTCTCGCCACAGCGCCGCGAGCATCTTCCGATGCGGGTTCGTCTCCTGGGTGCGGTGGTAGACGTCGCCGGTGTAGCCCAGCGCGGTGCGCTCCCGCAGGACTTGGAAACCTGTCTGCCCGAAGACAGGATCGGTGCCGATGAGCTCGGCGATCCAGTCGTTGATGGCTGGGGTGTCGCGCATGTACTTCGGGGACAGGCCCCGGATGAAACCCATATTCTGCACCGCCAGCGCGACCTTCACATAGGGGGCGGCAGTGCGGGACTGGTTGAAGAACGTGCGCAGGGACTGCTGCGGCTGAAGCTCGTCGAGGCCCAACCCCAGGGGCAGCAGGTCACCGCGGGCGATGTCAGCGGCGAAGGTGATCGCGAGTCGGTGGTCGGCCTGCCAGGGGTGGACAGGGAGGAGATGGAAGTCCTCGGGGTCACGCCCTGCTGCCCGGATTCTGGAGTCGAAGAGTTCACGTTCGACCGGGCTGAGTGCCCAGTCGAGGTGTGTCGCTTCATCGAAGCCTTCACCGAGCGAGAGGTGGCTGTGTTCGCGGGTCGCCGCGAGCCATTCGATGCGTGTGGTGCGGCCGGTCTCCGGGGCCCAGCGGCGGTAGTCGGACAGGGAGAATCCGATGCGCCCGTTGTTCGCGATGAACCCTGGGTGGCCCTCTGTCATGGCCGCCTCGGTGGTCTGGAAGTCGGAAGTCAGGAGGTCGGTGGAGTCCGGGCGCTGACCCTTGACCGCCTCGTCGAGTTTGAAAGCGCTGCTGGCCAGGGTCGAGGCGAGTTCCTCGAGGTAGGTCGACATCAGGTCCTCTGGGATGTCGAGCGCGTCTTGGAGCTCGACGATGAGTTCTTGGGCGTCGAGTGGCGTCTGCGCGTCATCGACGAAGCGGGTGATGCTGTCTTCGTCGATCACCCAGTGTTCGAGCTGCAGGACTCGGGCGGTGAAGGTGTAGCGGGTGGCCGGTTCGCCCTTCGACGAATCGGAGTCCTCGATCCGCAGCTCCCAAGTCTCTGGACCGGCGTCCGGGCCGGTGGCTCGGACCGGTGCGATGAGGCGTTCGTGTGCGAATTCGGACAGAGCCTTGGCCACGAGGTGTCGCTGGGCCACCGCGAAGGTGTCGCGATCGAGGTGGGAGTATGTGCTCGGAGTGGCTGCGACTGAGGCCGGACGTTCGTCATCGCACAATGGCTCACCCATTGAAGTACGGACGCTGTCAGTGAGTCCGTGATCGTCACGGTCCAGGAGTGCGATCAGCTCACTGGACTCGAAGTCCTCGTGAGTGCAGATGCTGATCAGAGCCCGTTTCCGCTCCTCGCCCATCATGATGGTCGCCTCCCGCACTGGGCTGAAGCCGGCGGCCCGGTTCTTCTCGAGGATGGCCGTGTTCCTCACATCGGGTTCGACGATGACTCGGCGTCCGCCTCGGCCACCCTGTTCGCTCGAGCGCAGGCAGAAGTCGATGACCTCGGCCATGATCCGGTTCGTGAGTCCGCGCACTCCGTCGCCGTCGGGCGGTGCGACGAGCAGGTGCATTCCGATGTCGTCGGAGCCGGTGGGGACAACGTCGTGTGGGATCAGAGTCGAGGGCGCATAGGTTTCGACGTAGAAGCAGTCGATGCCGTCGACAGTGCCCACCCATCCGTTGTCCTTGGCGGAATCGTGGACACCGGTGAGGTAGTCGCGGATTCCGGACTCGTCGAGTTCGGTCATCTGCCAATAGTGCGCACGTGGGTGGCTCAGCCAGACATGGATATTCTGGGTGTCCCGCGCTGGGTCCATCGCGCGGATCTCGACTCTGGGTGCGTCGAGTGCCGATGTTGTTGGGGCGTCGTTGGTGAGGTCGGTGGTCATACGTGTGTCATCTCCCTGTCGCCGGTGTCGGCGAAGTCGAAGTTCATGTCGAAGTCGTCCGGGGTGCTCAGCGGCTTGCCATCCGCGGTCTCAGCATCCGGGATCTCGGAATCCGAAGCCTCACTGTCCAGGTTTCCGTCCTCGGGAAGGCCGAATGTCTGGAACGCGATCGAGCGCTCGATCGGATACGGTTCGCGGCCGGTCACGTGCGCGAGCACGACCGATGCCCGCCAGGGGCCGAAGCCCAGGTCAGGGGCGGTGACTCCGTGTGTGTGCTCTTCGCCGTTGAGGACGTGGACGGTTCCTGCGTCGTTGATGGTGTAGTGGCGGCTGACGTCGAGGCGGCCCCTGCCGTCCAGGCGGATCTCGTCGCCCAGCGGGGCGAGGAAGTCCGGCACTTGAGATTTGTAGCCGGTGGCGGAGACCACTGCTCCGCTGCGACGTTCGAAGCATCTGTCCAAGGTGGTGTGGCGGAAGCGCAGAACGTAGTCTCCGGACTCTGCGTCGTGCTCGGCGGCCAGCAGTTCCGATTCGGCCAGCAGATGGGTGCGCAGTTTCCTGCCGCCGCGGCTGAGTCGGTAGAGGGTGTCGTGGATGTCGTCGACGAGGTCTGCGCTGATGCCCTTGTACAGGGTCCTCTGCTCGCGCCCGAGCTGCTCGCGCAGGTCATCGGGCAGGGCACGGAAGTGGTCCGTGTATTCCGGGGACGTCATCTCCAGGGTCAGCTTCGTATACTCCATCGGGAAGAACCGCGGCGACCTGGTCACCCAGTCGAGGCGGACTCCCCTGGCCTCGGTGTCGTCGATGAGGTCCCGGTAGATCTCGGCGGCCGACTGTCCGCTGCCGACGATCGTGATGGATCCGCTGGCAAGCAGTTCGTCCCTGTGATCGAGGTACTGCGAGGTGTGGATGACCGGGCCAGCGCCCTCGGCGTCCATGCCCTGCAGGGCATCTGGAAGGACCGGTTCGGTACCCACGCCGAGGACCAGGTGGCGAGCGCGGTAGGACTCGGTTCTCAGCGCTCGACCGGAGCCATCGGTCACCTCGGCGGTGACCGTGTAGATGTCGTCGTTCTTCGTCACCGAGGTCACGGTGCGGTTCCAGCGCAGCGTCTCCAGCTGTGCTGCGACCCAGCGGCAGTACTCGTCGTATTCGGCGCGCAGGGGCGAGAAGGATTCGCGGATGTAGAAGGGGTAGAGCCGGCCGCGGTCCTTGAGGAACTGCAGGAACGAGAAGCGGGAGGTGGGGTCGGCCATTGTCACGAGGTCGGCGAGGAACGGCACCTGGATCGTCGCGCCCTCGATCATCATGCCCGGGTGCCAGCGGAACTCCTCGCGCTGGTCGAGGAAGACGGCGTCGACGTCGGGCAGTGGGTCCGACAGCGCGGCCAAGCCCAGTCCGAAGGGCCCGATGCCGATGCCGACGATATCGCGGATCTGTGTGTCGGGCGCGCTCATGCGGCACCTCCTTCCGTCGTTGCGCTCTCCAGATACCTGCCGGCGAGGATGCCGTGGCCGGTGGCGCGGACGAGGTCGAGCACGGCGGTGATGTCGGCGACAGTGGTGTCGGGATTGAGCAAGGTGAGTTTGAGCCAGGGGGTGCCGCCGATGGTGGTGCGGGCCACAGCTGCGCGTCCGGAGCGGAAGAGGACGCGGCGGATCATCGGCACCAACTCGTCGGCGGTGGCGCTGTCTGTCTCTCGGCCGCGTGCGGTCGCGGGCACGAACCGGAACAGGACCGTGCTGAGGTCCGAGGCGCCGAGCACCTCGAAGTCCGGCTGAGTCTCGAGGACCTCGCGGACCTCGGCGGCCAGGTCGCACACGGTGTCGATCATGGTCCCGATCTCGTCCGAGCCGCGGGCGCGCAGCGTCGTCCACAGTTTCAGTGCGTCGAAGCGGCGGGTCGTCTGCAGGGACTTGTCGACCTGGTTCGGTTCGGCCTCGGCGCTCTGGGCCTCGGCTTCGGGGTTGAGGTAGTCGTTGTGATGAATCGTCGGGTCGAACAGGGCGACGTCGCGCACCAGCAGTGCGCTCGAGGACACCGGCTGGAAGAAGGTCTTATGGAAGTCGACCGTCACCGAGGTGGCTCGTCCGATTCCCGCGAGCAGGTGCCTGCGCTGCGGTGCCCACAGCAGTCCCCCGCCGTATGCGGCGTCGACGTGCATCCACACGTTCGATGCCTCGCAGACGTCGGCGATGGAGGTCAGCGGATCGATGACACCGAGGTCGGTGGTTCCGGCCGTGGCGACGACGGCCATGACGATCCCGCCGGTTTCGTCGATGTCGCGCAGAAGCTCGGCCAGCGCCTCGGCGTCCATCCGACCGGTGGCATCGGTGTCAACGGTCACGACCGCCTCGGCGTCGAGTCCGAGGATGAACGCGGCGCGGGAGACGGAGAAGTGGGTCTGATCGGTCGTGAGAACCCGCAGTCGGGACAGGAAGTCGCGGCGGGTCGAGTCGCCGTGGGCGCGCAGGACGTTCTCCCGGGCGAGGAACAGTGCCTGCAGGTTCGACTGTGTTCCACCCGAGGTGAAGATTCCGTCGCCGGCTGCGAAGCCGACGTGGCGGCTGGCCCATTGGACCAGGCGTCGTTCCATGAGCGTGGCGACCTCGGACTGGTCGTAGGTGTCGACGGAGGTGTTGATGGCCGCGAGCATCGCCTCGGCGGCAACGGCGGGGACGGCGACGGGGCAGTTGAGGTGGGCGACGTAGTTGGGGTGGTGGAACCAGACGGCATTGCGGGCGTAGAGGTCGTCGGCCTCCCGCAGGGCCGCGACGTTTCCGATGCCGTGGCCGTCGAGGTCGAAGCCTGCGACTTCGGCCTCCAGGCTGTCCCGGTCGGTCGCCGAGGTGGGGGCGTCGACCCGCCTGAAGCGTTCGGTGAGCGCGTCGACGACCTCGTGCATGAGCTCGGCGTAGGCATCGGCACTGTGGGATCCCAGCAGTGCGTCGTCGCTCAGAGGCGCAACGTCGGCCGGCGGCGCTACGTCGGCCGACGTCGCGTCGGTCGGTGGCGCGTCGGCTGGCGTTACGTCGGCCGGCGGCGCGTCGGTCGGTGGCGCTGAGGTGTCAGAGACTGGTGTGTC
>NZ_JAKDJU010000105.1 GCF_030453725.1 Brevibacterium picturae | reverse complement strand
CGCCGCACTCGTGGCCGCCGTCGTCTGGGCCGCTATCGGCTTCGCTGCCCTGCCCGGGTGATCACCAGCCGCGTTCGCGCCATTCGGCCAGTTTCGGCCGTTCCTCGCCCAACGTCGTACCGTCACCGTGTCCGGGCAGCACTCGGGTCTCGTCGGGCAGCTGGTCGAAGACCCGCTCCTGAAGGTCGTCCATGAGCGAGACGAAATCCTCCTCGTGCCACGTCTTGCCCGGACCACCGGGAAACAGCGAGTCACCGGAGAACAGGATGGTCTCTCCCCCATCACGCAGCAGCAGGGCGATCGAACCGGGAGTGTGCCCGCGCAGTCCGATCGCCTGCAGGACGAACCCGCCGAAATCACCGACGTCGAGGTGGTCGACTGCTCGTGCGATCTCCACGCCCTCGGCCGTGGTGATCGCGGCCGCATCGTCGGTGCCGGCGATCGTCATGGCGTCGGGGTAGGCCGCCGAGGTGGCAGGCAGCGCCCGTATGTGATCCCAGTGCTGGTGGGTTGTGATGATCGCCTGCAGCATCGGTTCTGCCGAGGTGTCCTCGGCTCCGGAGGCGATGAGGTCAGTGATCGCGTCGGCATCGTCGGCGGCGTCGATGAGGACCTGGGCCCCTGACTCCTTGGCCGTGATCAGGTAGACGTTGTTGGCCATGTCGGACACCGCGATGTCGCGGATGATCACGTGTTCGGTCTCGATGAGATTCGTCATTGTCGGTTCACCATGCTCCTCGTGTGTACTGCGGTGGATACGGTCCCGGTTCGACTCCGAGATCGTGGGCTGCTCGCTGCGGCCAGGCCGGTTCGCGCAGCGCCGCTCGGGCCAGGAAGATCGCGTCCGCCTGCTCCGAGGCCAGGATCGTCTCTGCCTGCTCCGGATCGGTGATGAGGCCGACGGTTCCCGTGCTCACGCCTTCTGCGTGGATCGCTGCCGACAGCGGCACCTGGTACCCGGGTCCGACCGGAACCTTGACGGGGAAGTTGCCTCCCGACGAGACATCGATGAGGTCGACGCCGCGGTCGCCCAGGTCTCGGGAGACCTCGACCGCCTCGGCGATGTCGAAGCCGCCCTCGCGCCATTCGCTGGCAGAGAGCCGGACGAGAACGGGCACGTCCTCCCCCACCGCCTCGCGCACGGCCTGATAGGTCTCGGTCAGCAGTCGTGAACGTCCGGCGAGATCGCCTCCGTATTCGTCGGTGCGTTCGTTCGACAGCGGGGACAGGAACGAGTGGAGCAGGTATCCGTGGGCGGCATGGAGTTCCACCAGGTCGAACCCGGCACCGACGGCTCGGGCTGCGGCCGCTGCGAAGGCATCGACCACCTCGGCGATGTCGTCCTTCGTCATCTCCTGCGGCGCTTCGTATCCGGGGTAGGCGATGGCGCTGGCACCGAGCGCGGGCCAGCCGCCCTCGGACTCGGGCACGCTGCCGCGGGGGTTGCCCTCGAAGGGACGGTAGGTGCTCGCCTTGCGGCCCGCGTGGGCCAGCTGCACACCGATCCGGCTGCCCTGGGAGTGAACGAATTCGGCGACTTCGGACCATGCCTCGGCCTGATCGTCGTTCCAGATGCCGGCGTCCTGGGGTGAGATCCGGCCCTCGGGCAGGACAGCGGCCGCCTCGGTGAGGATGAGCCCGAATCCGCCCTGGGCTCGTGCACCGAGGTGCACGAGGTGCCAGGTGCCGGGCATTCCGTCCTCGGCCTCGCAGGAGTACTGGCACATCGGAGCGAGCCAGATGCGGTTGGCGATCTCGGTGCCGCGCAGTGTCATGGGTGAGAAGAGTTGAGTCATGTCACCAGTCTGCCAATGTTCATCGTCGATCAGAGCATGATGTTGAATACTGGTACGGCCAGTACGTAGACGGTGATCGTGATGAGGACGATGCCGATCACATTGAGCAGCACACCGCCCCTGACCATCTGCGCCACAGTCAGGTAGCCGGAACCGTAGGCAACGGCGTTCGGCGGGGTTGCGACCGGAAGCATGAACGCGCATGTGGCGGCAAGGGCCACCGGGATGGTCAGCAGCAGCGGGTCGAGGTCGAGTCCCAGCGCCACGCCGCCGACGACGGGCACGAAGGTGGCGGCCGTCGCGGTGTTCGAGGTCAGCTCCGTGAGGAAGAGGATGATCAGGGCGAAGATCGCGACGATGAAGACCGTCGGCAGCACCCCCAGGCCGCTCGTGGAGTCGCCGATCCATTCGGTGAGCCCCGATGAGGAGAACTGAGCGGACAGGGCCAGGCCCCCGCCGAAGAGGAGGAGCACTCCCCAGGGCAGCTTCTCCGCGGTTTCCCAATCGAGTAGGCGGACCCCTCGGTTGGCCCCGCCGGGGATGAGGAAGAGGAGGAGGCCGATGACCATGGCGATGCCCTCATCGCTGATCGGCGGCTCCTCGAAGATCAGCGGCAGGGAGATCCAGCAGACCGCGGCGAGGATGAACATGCCCAGCACCAGCTTCTCGCCGGTCGACATCGGGCCGAGCTTCTGCAGCTCGTCGCGGATGAGCTCGCGGCCTCCGGGGATCTCGTCGATCTCCGGTTTGAAGAGCACCTTGACGAGGAGGAACCAGGCGATGACCATCATCACGATCGCCAGCGGGACTCCCACGAGCATCCACTGACCGAAGCCGATGGAGATGTCGTGGTTGTCCTCGAGATAGCCGACGAGGAAGAGGTTCGGTGGTGTGCCGATGATGGTGCCCAGGGATCCGATCGAGGCCGAGTAGGCGATGCCGAGCATGAGTGCGGTGCCGAAGTTGGACTTCACCACGGTCCCGAGGCCGCTGTCGTCCTCCTCGGTCTCATCTGTCTCGGTCTCGTCCGCCTCGGTGTTGGCGGAGTCGGTGATGGCACCCCCGACGACCTTGCTCACGATCATCAGCACCGAGATTCCGATGGGCAGCATCATCACGGAAGTGGCGGTGTTCGAGACCCACATCGAAACGAAGCCGGTCGCGATCATGAAGCCGGCGATCATCGGCCCCGGCTTGTTGCCCATGATGGACAGAGTGATGAGGGCGATCCGCCGGTGCAGGTTCCACCGCTGCATGGCCAGAGCGATGAGGAACCCGCCGAGGAACAGGAAGATGATCGGGTTGCCGTAGGAGGCACCGACAGTCTTCATCTCAATCTCGGTGCCGAAGACGGGAAAGGCGACGAGCGGAAGCAGTGAGGTTGCGGCGATGGGCAGCGCCTCGGTCATCCACCAGACTGCCATCAGCACGGCGACGGCCGCCGTCAGCTTCACGCCGTGATCGACACCGCCCGGCATCACCGCATAGACGAGTGTCGACAGAATGAGTCCGAGCAGGAAGCCGGTCCAGCGGATGCGCACCGTCTGTCGGGAGAACCCAGGGGCCCTCTCCCCAGGGGAGAGTTCATCGAATTCGGTCGAGTGGCCGGTCGGTGAATGTCGTTCCTGAGTCATCTGTGCTCCTCATCGAGCAAGGTGGGATTCTGGCGGACTACTTCACACCCTACTCAAGAACTGCTCGATGTGGTCGAAGACGATGTCGGGGTGTTCGACCATCGGCAGGTGGGCCGCATCGGGGATGACGGCAATCGTGGACTCGCTCACCTGCTCCGACAGCTCGGTCATGGCCTCGGGTGTGCAGCTCGGGTCCTGTGCGCCTGCGATGAACAGGGTCGGTGTGGAGATGGCCTCGAGCCGACCGGTCAGATCGTACTGGGTCAGGGCACGAGCGCAGGCGAGGTAGGCCGCATCGTCGATCAGCGCGAGGTCGGTGAGGACTGCTGGTCCCGATGCGATGTCCTCCGTGAGGAAGCCGGCGGCGAACCATCGATCGGCGGTGTCGTCGATTTGGCCGCGGGTGCCGTCCTCTTCGACGTCCTTGATGCGTTCGGCCCAGGTTTCGGCGGTGCCGAACTTGTCAGCGGTCGAGCAGGCGACCAGGCCGGTCAGTGAGTCGGGGTGGTCCAGTGCCAGTGTCAGGCCGATGCCGCCGGAGATCGATGCTCCGCAGTAGGTGAATTTCTCCACCCCCAGCTCGCTCAGGCTGCTCACGAGGCCGGAGGCGAGCTCTGAGACGGTGAAGTCCTCGCCGTCCGTCCGCGGGTGCGTGTGGCCGGGGAGGTCGGAGAGGTAGATCTGGTAGTCGTCGGCCAGCCTGCCCGCGACCGCTGCCCACAGGGACACTCTGGTGCCGAGGGCGTTTCCGAAGACGATGACCGGTGAACCCGGATTGTCATTGAGGGGGTGGACACAGATGCGCATGAGAACTCCTAGGAAGGTTCGAGATCAGATGAGATGTTCGAGGTCAGGAGGGATGTACGAAGGTCAGGAGACCACCGCACTCAGCCTACCGCCGGAGAACTGGAGATAACAGCGTGGGCACAGTGATTCATAGGTCACGGCGTTTCCGTCGATGGCCACCTGGTCACCGTCGAAGATGAATCGCCCATCGACGAGGCGGCCGTTGAACATGGCCTTGCGACCGCAGCGACAGATGGTCTTGAGTTCCTCGAGAGTGTGAGCAATCTCAAGCAGGCGGGCCGAGCCGGGAAAGGCCTTGGTGCGGAAGTCGGTGCGGATGCCGTAGCACATCACCGGCACCGAGGCGTTGGTGGCGATGCGCATGAGCGAATCGACCTGGATCGGTTCGAGGAACTGGGCCTCGTCGATGAGCAGACAGGCAACGTGCGGTTTCGGTGTGTCAATTGATTCGAGCAGGGCATCATGATCGACATAGTCCGCGTGCTCGCGGTAGATGGTCTCCACGTCGGAGCCTGCGGGGATGAGGAAGTCGACCTCGCGGGTGACACCGAGACGGGAGACGATCTCGCCGACGCCCTTCGTGTCGATGTGGGGTTTGGCCAGCAGGACTCGCTGGCCGCGCTCCTCGTAGTTGAAGGCGGCCTGCAGGAGAGCGGTCGACTTTCCGGAATTCATCGCCCCGTAACGGAAGTAGAGCTTTGCCACCTTCGTCCTCTCTCTGTCGTTCGTGATGATTGTCGTGTTGTCTGTGACGAGACAGAACCCTACCGGGAAGCTGGGCCCATCGGCGGCAACGGTAGGATGGTGAGGTCAAACCCCGAGACGATGTGGAGTAGTCCATCACCATGGCCAAAATCATTTATACGCGCACCGATGAAGCGCCTCTTCTGGCGACGTACTCGCTCAAGCCGATCATCGAAGCATTCGCCACCTCGGCGGGTGTCGAGGTCGAGACTCGCGACATCTCTCTCGCCGCGCGTGTGCTGGCGCAGTTCACCGATCGCCTCCCGTCCGACCAGCAGGTCCCCGATTCTCTGTCGGAGTTGGGCGAGCTGGCCAAGGCGCCCGAAGCCAACATCATCAAACTGCCCAACATCTCGGCCTCTGTCCCCCAGCTCAAGGCCACCATCGCCGAGCTCCAGTCCCAGGGCTATGAACTGCCCGACTACCCGGACGAGCCGACCACCGATGATGAACGCGACGCCAAGGCCCGCTACGACAAGGCCAAGGGCTCGGCCGTCAATCCGGTCCTGCGTGAGGGCAACTCCGACCGTCGCGCCCCGCAGGCAGTGAAGAACTTCGCGAAGGCCCACCCCCATTCGATGGGTGATTGGTCCTCGGACTCGAAGACCAACGTCGCCACCATGGCCTCCGGTGACTTCCGTGACAACGAGAAGTCCGTCGTCATCCCGGCCGATGACACCCTGCAGATCCGCCTGCGCCCCGCGGCGGGCGAGACCGTCGTGCTCAAGGAAGCGCTGCCCGTCCTCGCCGACGAGGTCCTCGACGCCACCAAGATGGATGTGGCCGAACTCCACAAGTTCCTCAAGGCGCAGATCGCACGGGCCAAGGACGAGGGCATCCTGTTCTCCGTGCACCTCAAGGCCACCATGATGAAGGTCTCCGACCCGATTCTCTTCGGTCACGTCATCGAGGCGTTCTTCCCCGAGGTCTACTCCGAATACGGTGTCGCCCTCGCCGAGGCGGGACTGACCTCCGACAACGGGCTGGCCGCCATCCTCGGCGGGCTCGACGCCCTCCCTGCCGATGTGGCCGCCGGCGTCAAGGCCGGGTTCGAGAAGGGCATGGACGAAGGCCCCTCCTTGGCCATGGTCGACTCGGACAAGGGAATCACCAACCTGCACGTGCCCTCCGACGTCATCGTCGATGCCTCGATGCCTGCGATGATCCGCGTTGGCGGCAAGATGTGGAACAAGGACGACGCAACCCAGGACGCCCTGGCCGTCATCCCCGACTCCTCCTACGCCGGTGTCTACCAGGCCGTGATCGAGGACTGCCGTGCCAACGGCGCCTTCGATCCGACCACGATGGGCACGGTTCCCAACGTCGGACTCATGGCCCAGAAGGCCGAGGAATACGGCAGCCACGACAAGACCTTCGAGATCGCCCAGGACGGCGTCGTCGAGGTCGTCAACTCCGCCGGTGAAGTTCTGCTGAGCCACAACGTCGCCGCCGGTGACATCTGGCGCGCCTGCCAGACGAAGGACGTCCCCGTCCGCGACTGGGTCAAGCTGGCAGTCACCCGCGCCCGCCTGTCCGAAACCCCAGCCGTGTTCTGGCTGGATGAGACCCGCGCGCATGACCGCAACCTCAAGGCCAAGGTCGAAGAGTACCTGGGCGATCATGACACCGAGGGCCTCGACATCCGGATCATGAACCCGATCGAGGCGACCCAGTTCTCGATCGATCGCATTCGGAAGGGCAAGGACACCATCTCGGTGACCGGCAACGTCCTGCGCGATTACAACACCGATCTGTTCCCGATCCTGGAACTGGGCACCTCTGCCAAGATGCTCTCCGTGGTTCCTCTCATCGCCGGTGGCGGTCTGTTCGAAACGGGTGCCGGAGGTTCGGCACCGAAGCACGTCCAGCAGCTGATCGAGGAGAACCACCTCCGCTGGGATTCGCTCGGTGAGTTCCTCGCTCTGGCCGAATCATTCCGTCACGAGTTCAACGTCCACGGCAATGCCCGTGCCGGAGTTCTCGCCGACACGCTCGATGCCGCGACCGGCAAGTTCCTCGAAGAGAACAAGTCGCCCTCACGCAAGGTCGGTGAGATCGACAACCGTGGCAGCCATTTCTACCTCACGCTCTACTGGGCGCAGGAGCTGGCCTCCCAGACCACGGATGAGCCCCTGGCCGAGGCCATCACGCCTGTTGCCGAAGCGCTGGAGACCAACGCAGAGACGATCTCGACCGAACTCCTCGAGGTGCAGGGCAACCCGGTCGACCTGGGCGGCTACTACTACCCGAATGAGGCCAAACTCGACTCGGCCATGCGTCCCTCCGCAACGCTCAATGAGATCATCGCCTCCCTGAGCGCAAAGGTCTGATCCGAATCACCTCACTCATGCGCCCATCAGCGACTATGATGGGCGCATGAGTACTCAAGACCCCCGTGGCGAATCCCAATCGCCCGACGAGCTGCTGGCCGAGACGCAGTCCCTGCTCGGCGACGAGGATTCGACCACCGGGGACACCCGAGAAGTCGAACCGACACAGCAGACCGACCCGACTCAGCAGGAACCGACTCCTGCCGGCAAGAACGCCGACCTGTCCCAGCTCAAGGGCGGGTCGGGGATGTCCGCCGGAATGTGGATCTCCCTCATACTCGGCGCCGTGATCGTCGTCCTCCTGCTCATCTTCATTCTGCAGAACAACGTCCCCGCCGACTTCCAGTACTTCGGATGGCAGTTCCAGCTGCCGTTGGGCGTTGCCATGCTCTTCGCCGCGATCGGCGGCATCTTCATCGCCGGCATCATCGGATCCGTGCGCATCTTCGTGCTCAGCCGCCGACTCAAGAAGATCAAGAAGGCTCTGGGCCGCTGATACATGGAATCCCACCCCGGTTTCACCCTTCTGCCCACTCAGCTCGATTCCACCATCGTCCTCGCCGACACCGATGCCGAGGCCGAATGGGCGCGCATCGACCTCTCCTCGCTGACGAAGCAGGAGATGAATTATGCGAGCGAGTTCGAACCCGATGCGGCTGCCACCTGGGCCGCAGGTCGAGTCATCCTCCGCCACGTCCTCGGCACGCACCTGGACCGTGATCCGGACGACATCGAAATCCGCCTGGACTCGGCAGGAAAGCCGCGAGTCGAGGAATGCGAATTCTCCGTCACCCGGGCCAGGCGCCTGGTCCTCGTGGCCGTCGCCGACGATCCCATCGGCGTGGATCTTGAAGCGGTGCCCGAACACGCAGTGGCCGCCGAGGCGATGTCGCTGCTGCACCCGAAGGAGCGAGCCGAACTCGAACAGGGCCCACAGTCCGATCTGGCCACCGACTTCGTGCGTGTCTGGGCTCGCAAGGAAGCCTTCCTCAAGGCCCTGAGCACAGGACTGGCTCGAGATCCGGGAATGGACTACATCGGTACGGGCGCGTCACCCGACTCCCCGCACCCGGACATCGAGATCTTCGACCTGGAGTCGGGGCTGCCTGCGGACTACCACGCCGCCATCGCATTCAACCGGTGAGTGTTCGCGTTCAGTCACTCGATTGAAGTGCCGTCAGAAGGCTCGTCGGCGAAATCGGGACCGTTCGCCCCGGTGGTGAAGATCACGGCGATGCCCAGCGAACCGAGTCCCATGAAGCCGAACCAGACGTAGCCTGCAGCCGGGCTGTCGACGACGGCGAAGATCACGGCCATGATCGTCGAGACCACCCACAGCGAGTCGAAGATCGCCAGGTACTTCACGTAGCTCTTCTGCCCCTTGCGGGCACCGTAGGAGATCTCCGTGGCGCCGCTGAGGAAAAGCAGGACGATCGCAGCGATCGCCAACCACCTGGGTGCGAGCAGGAATGATTCGACTGCGGGAAGAAAGGCGCAGAGTGCGACCGCGACGAGCATTTTGACGACGCCATCGGCGACGAACCCGAATTTCATCATCCCCCGATCCTACTCAATCTACCCTGTCCGATCACCTCCGGTCAGACTCGCCCAACAGTGACTGCACGGTCTCCAGCGCCTGCCTGAGCGCTGCGGCCTCCACATTCGAATGGGCGATGACGATGCCGTGTCTGACATCGCTGTCGGCACTCCAGCCCGCTGCCAATGAGGCCACGAGGATCCCCCGCTCGGCCAGCTCGGTGCGCAGTCGGGCGGCGATGGATTCGGTCGATTCGATGACGAGCGTTCGCCCTTCGTGGACGAGTCCGGGAATGTCACCGACTTCGGCCACGACCGCCTCGGCGGCTCTGAGCCTGCGCCGCCCGCGGGAGATTCTGCGACGCAGCCCTCCAGAACTGAGGTAGGACGCGATCGCAGTCTGCATCACCGGAGAGAACGCCGGCCCCAAGGCGGTGCGCATCGCGCCCAGGCGGTGGCCGAGGTCTCCATGGGCGATGATGTAACCGGTGGAGACAGCCGATGTCAGCAGGGTTGAGAATGTGCCGATGTGGACCACCTGTGCCGGTGCGTCCGTGGAGACAGCGAGGTCGTAGAGGGTGGGTACCACTGTGCGGGCGTAGCGGGCTTCGCTGTCGTAGTCGTCTTCGATGACGATGACGCCGGTCGCCTGCGCCCATTCCAGGAGTCGCACCCGCCGGTCGATGGGCATGGTCGTCCCGTGCGGGAACTGATGATTGGGGGTCACGACGACAGCGCCGAGGTTGTCAGCGGTGTCGTCGGGCAGGTGCGTCGTGTCTATGGGGAGGAGATCGCGATCGGACATGGCCTGGCGCAGTCCCGGAAACCCCGGGTTCTCAACACCGATCGCACCCTCGACACCCGTTGTCAGGAGCAGGCGCAGCCCATCACGGGACCCGCTGGTGAGGATGATGTCATCGGGGTCGACGCTCATCCCCCGCGTCAGGCGCAAGTGATCGGCGATCGCCCATCTGGTCTGCGGCTGCCCCAGCGGATCGATCGGGCCGGGGTCGATGTCGAGCGAATCGCGCCATGCTCTGCGAAAGGCGGGCTCCTGCAGGGGGTTGTCGCCGCCGAAGCCGGGACGCAGATCGACGAAGCTGCGCAACCTGCGGCGTGGAACCTGTGGTGGGCGCATACCTGGATTCCGTGTGCGCGGCGTGCTCGGCAGCTCCGGGTTCACCCGTGTCGCCGAGCGTTCAGCCGTGGTGAGGAACCCTTCGACGACGAGTTGGGCGTACGCGGTCTCGACGGTCCCACGGGAGACATCGAGGTAAGCGGCCAGACGTCTGCTGGCGGGCACCGGCTCACCGGGGCGAACTGCTCCAGCGGCGATGAGTCTCCTGATCTCCGCCACCAATTGGTCAGGCAGCGGAATGGACACCTCGCGGTCAATGTCGATGGGCAGCGCGATGCCATCGGCTCGGGGCAGGACCGTTCCCGCCGGTGCCGAAGGCTGAGCGCCGCGATGTGCTGGTGACATGCGTCGATCATACTGGCCTAAAACTTTTCATGTTTTCTGGCACTCATGTTGAGCCACATATGGATCTAGTCTTGTGGTGAACGGCCGTTCTCACCGATCACCTCGCCCGCACATTCGGGCTCACCACGAACGGAAAGCACGACAATGACACAGACACAGACCCTGCTCAATACCGGACTGGCACAGATGCTCAAGGGCGGCGTCATCATGGACGTCGTCAATGAGGAGCAGGCACGCATCGCGGAGGCCGCCGGAGCCTCGGCAGTCATGGCGCTCGAACGCGTCCCCGCGGACATCCGCGCTCAGGGCGGAGTGGCCC
>NZ_JAKDJU010000015.1 GCF_030453725.1 Brevibacterium picturae | reverse complement strand
CGACGGCAGATCACCGCGTGGCATAAGTGCCCACGTAGAGCATTTATGCGCTACACAGACACTTATGCCACGCGGTGACCTGTGCAAAAGGGCCCTACCGCGCGGCTGTGTGCGATGAGTGAAGTGGGGTGAAGATGAGTGAAGTGAGGTGAAGCTGGGGCCTACCAGAATCCGGGGAGGACGAACGGGTCGATCGCGACCGCGAGGAAGAGCAGCGACAGGTAGGTGATCGAGCCGTGGAAGACCTTCATCGCCCGCAGTGAGGTTCCGTTCTTGCCCTGCTTCGCACGCGAGACGAGAGCGTAGCAGGACCACAGGAACCAGGCGCCGGCCAGCACCGCCACACCCGTGTAGACCGGGCCCATCGGGGCAAGCGGGATGAGCGCCAGAGAGCACAGCACCATTGCCCAGGTGTAGGCGATCATCTGGCGACCCACGTTCGTCGGCGGCACCTTCGACGGCAGCATCGGAACCTCTGCAGCGTCGTAGTCAGCCTTGTACTTGATCGCCAGTGGCCAGTAATGCGGCGGCGTCCAGAAGAAGACGACGAGGAAGAGCAGGAGCGCTTCCCAGGCCAGTCCACCGGTGACGGCCGACCAGCCTATGAGCACGGGCATGCACCCCGCGGCGCCGCCCCAGACGATGTTCTGGGTGGTGCGGCGCTTGAGGACCAGGGTGTAGAAGACCGCGTAGAGCAGAATCGCGCAGGCTGTGAGCCCGGCGGTCACCCAGTTCGTGAAGCCGCCGAGCCAGAAGATCGATCCCAGACCGAGGACGAAGGCGAAGATGAGTGCTGCTCGTGGTGTGATCTCACCGGTCACGAGTGGCCGGTGCTTGGTCCGTTCCATCTTCGCGTCGATGTCACGATCGACATAGCAATTGAAGACCGACGCGGAAGCTGCGGCCGCAGCGCCGCCGATGAGCGTGTTGATGACCAGCCAGATATTCGGCATTCCCTGTGCAGCGAGGAACATCACCGGCGCCGTGGTCACGAGCAGGAGTTCGATCACTCGAGGCTTGGTCAGTGCGATATAGGCACTGATGACCGAGCGCGGACGTTTCGAGAGACGTTCCTCGTCGATTGTCCTCTGCAGAGGGCGTTCACTCTGCTGGTCCTGGTTCTGACGAAGTTCACTCACGCCCTCGATTCTACCCCCTGTCGAATATTTTGCCAGTCGGCGGACCCTGTGTTTCTGAGCCGAATTGTGGGCCAGACTTGTGGGCCAGATCCGATATCCTCGCTGCCTGCTCGACCATCGTGGCGATGCGTGTTCGATCACCATTGCCAAGTGCACCACCGCGGCCGCTGGTGCCGGCAGACCATGAGGCAGGATGTCGATTTCGTCACTGTGATCGTCTCTTCGCCCACGCTGCTCCCTCCGTGAAGCCTGCTCGGGCGACCGCACACCATCTCACCCCTGGAGTTTGAGACCCGGCGCGGTAGAGTTTGAGTGCACGCCTCTCAGCCGAACGAAGGATCGCTCGAAGACATGAACTCCCTGTCCTGGACAGAACTCGACAATCGCGCAGTCGACACCGCCCGCCTCCTCGCCGCCGATGCAGTGCAGAAGGCCGGACACGGTCACCCCGGAACCGCGATGAGTCTGGCACCCGTTGCGCATTACCTCTACCAGTACGGCCTCAATCATGATCCCTCCGATCCGACCTGGGCTGGCCGCGACCGCTTCGTTCTCTCCTGCGGGCACAGCTCGCTGACCCAGTACATTCAGCTCTACCTGTCGGGCTTCGGTCTCGAACTCGACGATCTGAAGGCCCTGCGCACCTGGGGTTCGCTGACTCCCGGTCATCCGGAGGTCGGCCACACTGCAGGCGTCGAGATCACCACCGGCCCGCTGGGTTCCGGCCTCGCCTCGGCGGTGGGAATGTCCATGGCCTCTCGTCGTGAACGCGGGCTCTTCGATCCTGAGGCTGCACCCGGAACCTCCCCCTTCGACCATTCCGTCGTGGTCCTGGCCTCCGACGGCGACCTCGAGGAGGGCGTCTCGGGTGAGGCGTCGTCGCTGGCCGGAACCCAGGAGCTGTCCAACCTGATCGTGATCTGGGACGACAACCGGATCTCCATCGAAGACGACACCGCCATCGCCTTCGGCGAGGACACCGCCGCACGCTACGCCGCCTATGGATGGCACGTGCAGCACGTGGACTTCAGGGCCGGAGAAGAGTACAAGGAAGACGTGGAGGCCTTCCACTCGGCCATGGAAGCTGCGAAAGCCGATTCTCGGCCCTCTTTCATCCGCCTCTCGACCATCATCGCCTGGCCCGCCCCGAACGCGCAGAACACCGGCGGCTCGCACGGCTCCGCACTCGGGGCCGACGAGGTCAAGGCGACCAAGGAGATCCTCGGCTTCGACCCCGAGGCGACCTTCGATGTTCCCGGCGAGGTCCTCAACCACACGCGTTCGGCCCTGGATCGCGGCCGCGGAGCCCATATCGAATGGGACAAGTCCTACAAGGCCTGGCGCGAGGCGAACCCGACCAACGCCGAACTCTTCGACCGTCTGACCAAGCGCGAACTTCCGGAAGGGCTCGACAGCGAGTTCCCCGTCTTCGAGGCCAGCGACAAGGGCATCGCGACTCGCGCCGCCTCCGGACAGGTCCTCAACGCCATCGCGGCAAACATGCCTGAGCTGTGGGGCGGATCCGCCGACCTCGCCGGATCGAACAACACGCTGATCAAGGGCGATCCGAGCTTCCTGCCCGAGCATCGTTCGACCGGCGCGTTCTCCGGCAACGAATACGGCCGCAACATCCACTTCGGTGTCCGCGAGTTCTCTGCCGGACTCATCGGCAACGGCATCGCCCTCCACGGCGGCACGCGCCCCTACACCGGAACCTTCCTCGTCTTCAGCGACTACCAGCGTCCGGCCATCCGCCTGGCCGCCCTGCAGCAGCTGCCGAACGTGTTCGTGTGGACACACGATTCGATCGGCCTCGGCGAGGACGGCCCCACACACCAGCCGATCGAGCATCTGTCCGCGCTGCGCGCGATTCCCGGTCTCGATCTGGTGCGTCCGGCCGATGCGAACGAGACCTCGGTCGTGTGGCGCAAGATCCTCGATCGCACCGACGGCCCCAGCGGACTCGTGCTCACCCGTCAGGCGGTCCCCGTCCTCGACCGTGAGAAATACGCACCCGCCTCGGAGGCTGCCCGCGGCGGCTACGTCCTCCACGACACCGCCAATGAGCCAGAGGTCGCCATCCTCGCCAGCGGCTCCGAGGTCGCCATCGCGGTCACCGCAGCCGAGGAGCTGCAGGCCGCAGGCACTGCCGCACGTGTCATCTCGATGCCGTGCCAGGAATGGTTCGACGCCCAGCCCGAGGATTACCGTCGCGCGGTCCTCCCCCGTGGCCTCAAGGCGCGTGTGAGCATCGAAGCCGCATCGGCGATGAGCTGGCACAAGTACCTCGGCGACGCCGGTCGTGCCGTGTCGATCGAACACTTCGGTGCTTCGGCCGATTATGCGACACTGTATGAGAAGTTCGGAATCACCTCGGCGGCCGTCGTCACCGCCGCCGAAGAATCGATCGCAGCGGCGAAGGCGGACGCATGAGCAGCAATCTGACAAACCTGAGCGAGCACGGAGTCTCCATCTGGCTCGATGACCTGTCACGGACCCGGCTCGAATCCGGTGACCTGGCACGGCTCATCGAGGACTCGAACGTCACCGGAGTGACGACGAACCCGACGATCTTCGCCAACGCCATCGCCGGGTCCGACAGCTATGACTCCGCCGTCGCCGAACTCGGAGCCGACAAGGCCTCCGCCGATGAAGCGATCGAGTCCCTGACCACGTCGGATGTCGCCGCGGCGGCCAGGCTCTTCCGTCCCGTCTACGACGCCACCGACGGTGAAGACGGGCGTGTGTCGATCGAGGTCGCTCCCCCGCTGGCCCACGATGCTAAAGGCACTGTTGCGGCGGCCAAGGCATTGTGGGAGCGCGTCGGCGAACCCAATGCGATGATCAAGATCCCAGCGACCGAAGCCGGACTGCGCGCGATCTCCGACACCATCGCGGCAGGCATCAGCGTCAACGTCACCCTGGTGTTCTCACTGACCCGCTACCGTCACGTCGTCGAAGCGTTCCTCCAGGGTCTGGAGAAGGCACGAGCAGCGGGACACGATCTCAACCAGATCAAGTCGGTGGCCTCGATCTTCGTCTCTCGCGTGGACGCGGAGATCGACGCACGGCTGGACGGTCTCGATGACCCGGCCGCGGCCGAGCTCAAGGGCCGGGCGGGCATCGCGAACTGCGTGCTGGCCCATGAGATCCACTCGCAGCTGTTCACCTCCGAGCGCTTCCGGGTCCTCGAGCTCGCAGGTGCCAAGCCACAGCGGCTGCTGTGGGCCTCGACCGGAGTGAAGAATCCCGACTACCCGGACACGATGTACGTCTCGGGGCTCGTTGCTCCGAACACCGTGAACACGATGCCCGAACCCACGATGCAGGCCTTCGCCGACCACGGTGAAGTCACTGCCGAGATCTCGCCGGAGAACTACCGAGCCGCCGACGAGGTCTTCGACCGACTGGCACGGCTCGGAATCGACTATGCGGAGGTGATGACCGTGCTCGAGACTCAAGGACTCGAGAAGTTCGACGTCAGCTGGGCAGAGCTCCAGGACACGATTCGCACTGCATTGGACCACTCATGAGGCTGCGACACAGCGTTCCGGTCGCCGAGGACTACGACGCCGAGGTGGCTCGCCTCCTGGACTCGCGCGTTGCCTCCCGCCTGGCAGCGAAGGATGCATCGCTGTTCACACCAGATGGACAGCAGCCGGTGCCCCGCATGGGTTGGGTGGACCTGCCCCAGCGAAGCACCGACCTCATCGATGAGATCGAATCCCTGCGCTCCCGACTGGACGCGCAGGGGCTGCGCTCGATCAGTCTGACCGGGATGGGCGGTTCGTCCCTCGCCCCGGAGGTCATGGCCCAAGCGGCCGGGGTCAGACTCGAGGTTGTGGACTCCACGGACCCCAATCAGGTCGCCGAGGCGATCGGGACCGATCTGTCGCACACGGTGCTCATCGTTGCGTCCAAGTCGGGGACGACGATCGAGACCGATGCGATTCGCCGAGCATTCTCCGACGCCTTCGAATCGGTCGGCATCGATCCTGCGTCGCGGCTGATTGCGATCACCGATCCGGGAACCGAGCTCGACGTCTTGGCTGCCGATCAGGGTTTCCTGGCGACCTTCCACGCCGATGAGTCGGTCGGCGGACGCTACAGTGCGCTGTCCGCGTTCGGCCTCGTCCCGGCCGGTCTGGCCGGCGTCGACGTTCGGGAGATCGCGGCGTCGGCGGCAACAGCCGTCGACGGTTTCGGCACCGACGCGCCGAACAACCCAGCTCTGCAGTTCGGGACCTGGTTGGGCATCGGGCACGCCCGGGCAACCGAGAAGCTCGTGCTCGCGGAGACCGCCCCGGCGTTGTCGGGATTGAGCAACTGGGTCGAACAGCTCGTGGCCGAGTCCCTGGGCAAGGACGGTCAGGGGATTCTGCCGGTCGTCGTCGACGGTGCCGATGACGTCGGCTTCTTCGATGCCCGAGCCGATGCCATGCTATGCACGCTGGGGCCCGTGACCGCTGTCGAGGCACCGTCCGGGTTCGACTCCGAACTCGACGGCGGCCTCGGCGAATTGTTCGTGTTCTGGGAGTTCGCCACAGCGATCGCCGGATACAGCATCGGCGTCGACCCCTTCGACCAGCCAGATGTGGAGTCGGCGAAAGAACATGCCAGGCAGTCCCTGTCACATTACTCCTCCGCAGCCCTGGCACAGCCCGCGTTCCGCGAGGAGCAGATCGAAGTCTTCGGTGACGTCGAAGAGACCACCGATCTCGTCAGTGCCGTCGGAGAGCTCTTCGCACAGGTCGACGAGTACGGATACGTCGGGGTGCAGGCGTTCCTCGACCGCATCGCCGACGCCGATGCCCAGGATCTCCGAGCATTGGTCTCACAGCATTCGGGTGTGCAGGCCACATTCGGATTCGGACCCCGCTATCTGCATTCGACGGGTCAATACCATAAGGGAGGACACCCGAACGGGGTGTTCCTGCAGATCACAGCCGAGCCCCGGACGGATCTGCTGGTTCCGGGGCGGAGCTATGGCTTCACCGAACTGCAGCGCGCCCAGGCCCTCGGCGATGCCGCAGCACTGGAAGAGAAGGAACGCCCCGTGCTCAGGGTTCACCTCCTCGAGCGTTCGCGGGGCCTCGAGCAGCTGCGCCGGGCGATCGCTGCTGTGGAACCTCGACACCACTACGGAGTCGACTGATCTCTCCCGGCAGAAACGCTTCTGCGCGCAGCAACGCCTCTGCGCACGATGAAGGACCCTGACCGATCGGTCAGGGTCCTTCATCGTCGCACGTGGATCACGAAACAGACGTTCGGTGGGCTGAGGCGCTGCCCGAACAGGCCCGGCCCTCGCTCCCGGGCATTGACTGCGCAACTCGGACGTCGACTGCGCGGCTCAGACGTCTACCGCACAGCCGGACGCCGGTTCACCTCTCAGGCGTTGAAGCGAGTGATGAGACCCAGCAGGATGATGCACGCGCCCCAGACGATCGCCGTCAGAGTCGTGAATCGGTTGAGGTTGCGCTCAGCCACGCCCGACGATCCCAGCGATGAGGACATGCCGCCACCGAACATGTCCGACATGCCTCCACCCTTGCCCTTGTGCATGAGGATGAGGAGAATCAGGAAGATGCTCGTGAGAACGAGCAACGCGATGAGTATGATGTTGAGGATTTCCACGTCGAGTACTACCTATATTTCGTCAGAGGATGTGTTGGTCAGTCTACTTTGCCACTGCGGCCTTGCACAAAGCGGCGAAGTCGGGCCCGTTGAGGCTGGCTCCCCCGACGAGTGCACCGTCGACGTCATCGGAGGCCAGAACCTGCGCGACGTTGTCGGTCTTGACTGAACCGCCGTAGAGGATTCGAGTGCTCGCGGCCAGCGAGGCGCTGTAGCGCTCGGCCAGTCGTGCCCGGATAGCGGCTGCCATTTCGGCCGCGTCCTCTGCCGTCGCTGTCTCCCCCGTGCCGATCGCCCATACGGGTTCGTACGCGATGACGAGCCCTTCGAGAGCGGCGGAGTCGAGATCGGCCAATGACTCTTCGAGTTGTGTGAGGGTGAAGTCCACGTGGGTCTTCTCCTGGCGCTGCTCCAACGACTCTCCGATGCACAGGATGGGGGTGATCTCCTGTGCCAGCGCCGCCTTGACCTTGGCCGCGACGATGTCGTTGGTCTCGTGATTGTTCGCACGCCGTTCGCTGTGTCCGACGACGACATATGTGCAGCCGAGGCGAGCCAGGAACGATGCGGCGATCTCTCCGGTATGTGCCCCGGGACCGTGCTGCGAAACGTCCTGCGCACCGTAGGTCAGCCACAGCTTGTCGCCCTGGATGAGGGTCTGCACGGAGCGGATATCGGTGAAGGGAGGAATGACGACGACATCGCATTGCGTCTCGTCGAGTTTGGCGTCTTCGAGTGCCCAGGCCAGTTTCTGGACGCTCGAGATCGCTTCGAGATGATCGTGGTTCATCTTCCAGTTGCCGGCCAGCAGCAGGGTGCGGTCGCTCATTGTCGTCTTCTTTCTCACGCGAGGGCTTCGAGTCCGGGCAGGGTCTTGCCTTCGAGGTATTCGAGGCTGGCGCCACCGCCTGTGGAGATGTGGCCGAATTCGTCATCGGCGAAACCGAGCGTGCGCACGGCCGCAGCCGAGTCACCTCCGCCGACGACCGTCAGACGCTTTGTCTCACTATCGGATCCGGTGGTCAGAGCGGCCGCGACGGCCTTGGTGCCGGCGGCGAATGCAGGGAACTCGAAGACGCCCATGGGCCCGTTCCAGAACACGGTGTTCGAGGCCGAGATCACCTCGGCGTAGGCGTCAGCCGATTCGGGGCCGATGTCAAGACCCAGACCGTCGCTTCCAGCCGGTGTCGATTCGAGTTCCGCAATGGGGCGCACCCAGTTCTCGGCGTCGGCGGCGAAGGAGGCTGCCACCACGATGTCCGTGGGCAGAATGACGTCTGCTCCCCCGTCCTCGGCTCGCTTGAGGTAGTCCCTGACATCATCGATCCGGTCTGTCTCGACCATGCTGGAGCCGATGTCGTGGCCGAGTGCGGCGAGGAACGTGAAGACCATTCCGCCGCCGATGAGCAGATTATCCGCTCGGTCGATGAGGTTGTCGATGACGCCGAGTTTGTCGGAGACCTTCGATCCGCCGAGGACGACCGTGAACGGGGCCTGCGGAGCGTTCAGCAGTCGATCGCTGACCTCGACCTCGGTTTGGACGAGTGATCCGGCATAGTGCGGCAGCAGGGCCGCGATGTCATACACCGAGGCCTGTTTGCGGTGCACGACGCCGAAACCGTCGGAGACGAAATCATCTGCCAGCTCAGCCAGCTGCGCGGCGAATGCCCGTCGTTCGTCGTCGTCCTTCGATGTCTCGCCGGGGTTGAAGCGGAGGTTCTCAAGCAGAAGGACCTCGCCGTCGCCGAGTGCCGCCGCCTTGGTCGTCGCTTCATCACCGACGGTGTCGGCCGCGAATGCGACGTCCCGGTCGATCGCCTCGGCGAGTTCCGGAGCCAGCGGATGAAGCGAGAACTGAGGATCGGGTGCGCCCTTGGGACGTCCCAGATGGGACATGACGATCACCCGCGCCCCCGCCTCGGCGAGGGCCCTGATCGTGCCGGCCGAGGCCAGGATGCGACCACGGTCGGTGATCGTGCCTTCGTCCATCGGCACGTTCAGATCACTGCGGACGAGGACCGTGCGGTGGGCGAAGATCTGCGGGTCGTCGTATGTCCTCATTTGTTCCTTTCGCCGAGGATGTAGCTGACCATGTCCTTGAGGCGGTTCGTGTAGCCCCATTCGTTGTCGTACCAGGCCACGACCTTGATCTGGTTCCCGAGCGTCATCGTCAGCTGCGAGTCCACGATCGCCGAGGCGGTGGTTCCGACGATGTCGGTCGACACCAGAGGTGCCGTGCTGTATTCGAGATACGGCGAGGACTCGGCGGCCTTCGCCAGGATCTCGTTGACCTCGTCGGTCGTGGCAGCCTGCTTCGGGGTGAAGGTGAAATCGATGATCGACCCGGCGGGGACGGGAACGCGGACCGCGAGTCCGTCGAGCTTGCCGGCCAGGTGCGGCATCACCCTGCCGACGGTGCGAGCGGCACCGGTCGTGGTCGGGACGATGTTGACGGCCGCAGCACGGGCACGTCGCAGATCGCGGTGCGGCCCGTCGACGAGCATCTGATCGCCGGTGTAGGCGTGAACGGTGTTGAGCAGGCCGGATTCGACGCCGACCGCATCGTCGACGGCCTTGACGATGGTGGCCATGCAGTTCGTCGTGCACGAGGCGTTGGAGACGACTGTGTGCTGGGCCGGGTCGAAGTCGGCTTCGTTGACGCCCATGACGAAGGTTCCGTCGACGTCTTTGCCCGGCGCCGACAGCACCACCGTCTGCACGGACCCGCCGAGGTGGGCCTCGGCCTGGTCACGTCGGGTGAACCTGCCGGTGGACTCGACGACGAGCTCGACGTTGTGTGACGACCAGTCGATCTTCGACGGGTCCGCCTGACTGAGCACGGAGATGGTTCTCCCATCGACGGTCAGCGAATCTTCGCCGGCCTCGACGGTGCGTTCGAACCGCGGCCACACGGAATCATAGGTCAGCAGGTGAGCCAGGGTCTCGGTATCGGTGAGGTCATTGATGGCGACGACTTCGAAGTCGGACGAGGGATCGAGGGACAGACGGTACAGGGCACGACCGATACGGCCGAAGCCGTTGATAGCGATTTGTCTCATGCCTCGATCTTAGCGATCTTCGAGCATTTCCGGGGTGAGACTGGACTCTGTTCCAGGAATTCCCAGATCTTCGGCATGTTTGTCTGCTGTGGACAGCAAGCGGCGGATCCTGCCGGCGACGGCGTCCTTGGTCATCGGCGGATCGGCAAGTTGGCCCAGTTCCTCCAATGATGCCTGTTTGTGTGTCACGCGCAGCTGGCCGGCGTAACGCAGGTGTTCGGGGACTTCGTCACCGAGGATCTCGAGGGCGCGTTCGACTCTGGCTCCGGCAGCGACTGCGGCTCGGGCGGAACGCCGCAGGTTCGCGTCGTCGAAGTTGGCCAGACGGTTCGCCGTCGCACGCACCTCTCGTCGCATTCGGCGTTCCTCCCAGACGAGGACGGCGCTGTGGGATCCCATGCGGGTGAGCAGGGCCGCAATGTCGTCGCCATCGCGGATGACGACGCGATCGACACCGCGGACCTCGCGGGCCTTCGCGCTCAGCCCCAGACGCCTGGCGGCGCCGACGAGGGCGAGAGCGGCTTCGGGCCCGGGACAGGTGACTTCGAGGGCGGACGAGCGACCGGGTTCGGTCAGTGAGCCGTGGGCGAGGAATGCTCCGCGCCAGGCTGCTTCGGCATCGGCGACGGATCCGTTGACGATCGCCGAGGGGAGCCCGCGCACGGGTCGTCCCCGGTTGTCGACGAGACCGGTCTGGCGCGCCAGTGCTCCCCCGTCGCGGGTGACTCTCAGGAGATAGCGGTTGGAGCGGCGGATCCCGGCGGCGTTGATGACCACGATATCGGCGCACTGGCCGTAGAGATCCTTGATCTCGCTGCGCAGACGTTTGGCCGCCTGGGCGGTGTCGAGCTCGGCTTCGAGCACGATCGACCCGTTGACCAGGTGGAGGGCGGAGGAGAAGCGGAAGATCGCAGACACTTCGGCTTTGCGAGCAGAAGTGCGGGTGATCGTCACCCGTGCCAACTCATCCTTGACCTGAGCGGTCAGTGCCATAGTTCATCCTCCTGCAACCGAATTTCCTACCACTGCTCATCCACGCCGATCCCGGCGTCCACCAACATGTCACGGTAACACGCGGCGAGCTTGAGGCTGTCATGCTGTCCCGCCCGTCTGGAGCGCAGCGGACGGGCCCATATTTTGGCGTTGAACATCTCACGTGCGCACCGCTGCAGGTCAGGCTCCACCCGGACTGCGGCCTCATCGACGAGCACATAGTTCAGCTCGAGAGAGGGGGCGTGTTTGTGCAGTGACGCGAGGTGTTCGCTGAGACTGAGATCTCGTGTTTCACCGTCGCTGGAGCTGAGGTTCAGCGTGAGGGACTTCACCGCGGAGGACTGCCCGATCGCCTCGGCGAGTGAGGGAACGAGCAGATGCGGCATCACCGAGGTGTACCAGGAGCCGGGTCCAAGATTGAGCACATCTGCCTCGGCGACGGCTTCGATCGTTTCGTGCCGTGCCGGTGGCACGGGTGGATCGAGACGGACGGTTTCGACATGCCCCAGGGTGGAGGCGAGCACGGACTGGCCGCGCACGACCTGGAAGGATCCCGGGAACTTCACATCGGCCTCGATCGTCAGCGGAATCGAGGACATGGGCAGGACTCGACCGTGGGCGCGCAGAAGCTTGGCCATCCAGTCGAGGCCGGCGACATGGTCACCATGGATCTGCCACAGGGCGGAGATGAGCAGGTTGCCAACTGAATGCCCGCTGAGTTCACCGTCGGAGTCGAACCGGTGCTGGATGACGTCCCGCCAGGTCTTGCCCCAGTTCCCGTCATCGCAGAGAGCAGCCAGAGCCATGCGCAGATCGCCGGGCGGAAGCCCGCCGAGTTCGTCGCGGAGCCTGCCGGAGGAACCGCCGTCATCGGCGACCGTGACGACAGCGGTCAGCGATTCGGTCAGCAGGCGGAATGCGCGCAGTGCGGCGTAGAGGCCGTGGCCTCCCCCGAAAGATACGATCTTGGGCCCTTTGTCTTTGGCTGCAGGGATGATCTGCGGGAGATCCTCGGTCTCCATCTCACTCTCTCCCCAGATCACGATGGCGCACGGTGACCGGGATGCCGGTCTGCGCGGCCAGGCTCTTGGCAACGCGTTCGCTGATCGCCACGGAGCGGTGCTTGCCACCGGTGCACCCGATGCCGATCATCGCGTAGCCGCGACCTTCGTGGAGGTAGCCCTGTGAGACCGTGTCTAAGGTCGCGGTGTAGCGTTCGATGAATTCCTCGGCGCCGTTCTGCCCCAGCACGAAGTCGGCCACGTCGGAGTCGAGACCGTTATGTCCACGCAGGTGCGGGATCCAGTACGGGTTCGGCAGGAAGCGGACATCGGCGACGTGGTCGGCGTCCTTCGGCAGACCGTATTTGAACCCGAAGCTCATCACGGTCAGTCGCAGCAGAGGGGTGTCGTCGGTGCTGAAGCGTTTGCGGACCTGGGTGGAGAGCTGGTGGACGTTGAGCTCTGAGGTGTCGATGATGATGTCGGCACGGTGTTTGAGGGATTCCAGGGCCGAGCGTTCGCCTTCGATCCCCTCCAGCAGCGTCCCTTCGCCTTGCAGCGGGTGGGGGCGGCGAGTGGATTCGAATCGTCGAACCAGCACCTCGTCGGCGGCATCGACGTAGAGGATACGCAGGGAGAGCCCCTGATCGATGAAGTCGCTGATCGTGTCTTCGAGTTCCGCGTACTTCGCCCGACCCTTCGAGTCGGTGACGATGGCGATCTTCGGCAGCGCCCCGTCGGCACGGGCGACGAGTTCGACGAGGGGCCGCATCATCTGCGGGGGCAGATTGTCGACGACGTACCAGTCCATGTCTTCGAGCACATTGGCCACGGTGGTCCGACCTGCTCCGGACATTCCCGTCACGAGGACGACCTCGATGGGATGATCGGCGCCGTTCGATTCGGCCTGCGTGCTCACACGTCCTCCTTGGGCTGCGTGGTTGAAGACAGCTGTCGAGAACTACTCTAGGGCAGATGTCGCCCAGCGGGCTCAGTGCCTGGCGAACTGTCGGTTCACGAGGGCCGCGACCTCAACCTCAGAGGGCCGCGAGGTCAGTCGGCGAGGGCCGCCGCGACCTTCTCGGCCAGGGCCGGTCCGATTCCCTGGACCTCGCAGAGTTCGTCGACGCTCGCGCCTCGAACCTTCTTCACCGAGCCGAAATGACGCAGCAGCGCCGTCCGTTTGGACTCGCCGAGGCCCGAGATGTCGTCGAGGACGGAGCTGGTCATCGCCTTCGCCCGCTTCGAACGGTGGTAGCTGATGGCGAAGCGGTGAGCTTCATCGCGCAGGCGCTGCATGAGGAACAGCCCCTCGGAGTTGCGCGGCAGGATGACAGGGAACGGATCATCAGGCACCCAGACCTCTTCGAGCCGTTTTGCCAAGCCCACCACAGAGATGTCGACGATGCCCAGGTCGTGCAGCGCTCTGGTGGCCGCCGCCACCTGTGGGCCGGCTCCGTCGACGACGAGGAGGCTGGGGCGGTACCCGAAGCGTTCGTCGGGTTCATCGGAGCTCATCTGTTCGAGGTAGCGGCTGAATCGCCGTGAGACGACGTCGTACATCGAGGCCGTGTCATCGGTTGCGGCTTCACCGTGGATGGCGAAGTGACGGTAGTCGCGCTTCTTCACGAGTCCGTCTTCGAACACCACGAGTGAGGCCACGACGTTGGAGCCCTGGGTGTGAGAGATGTCGATGCACTCGATGCGCAGAGGCGCTTCGGGCAGGGACAGATACTCCTGGATCTCCTTGAGTGCCGTGCTGCGGGTGGTCAGGTCGGAGGAGCGTTTGAGTTTGTGTTGGAGCAGTGCCTCTTTCGCGTTCTTGGTCACAGTCTCGAGAACGGCCTTCTTCTCCCCCCGTTCCGGGACCCGAACGGTGACCCTGGACCCGCGCTGCTCACTCAGCCAGCTCTCGAGCGAGGCGATATCGGCGGGGACCGTGTCGACGAGGATCTCGCGGGGAATCGCGTCCGCATCGAGTCCCGTGTACGCCTGGCGAAGGTAGTCGGTGGTGAGTTCGGCCGGGGTGTGATCATCGGAGCGTTCGATGATCCAGCCGCGCTGTCCGCGGATGCGTCCCTGACGGACGTGGAAGACCTGCACTGAGGCTTCGAGCTCCTCGGTGACCAGGGCGAACACATCGCAGTCGGCATTGACGGAGAGGACGACTGCCGACTTGTCGAGCACCTTCTGCAGCGCGGTGATCTCGTCTCTCAGGCGGGCCGCGCCTTCGTAGTCGAGCTCCTCCGCGGCCGCGGCCATCTCCTTCTGCCGGTAGCTGATGAAACGTCCGGTGTTGCCGGACATGAAGTCGGAGATGCTGCGGGCGAGGTCCTTATGACCTTCCACACTGATCTGGCCCACACAGGGGGCAGCGCATTTGTCGATGTATCCCAACAGGCAGGGACGTCCGCTGCGTTCGGCTCGTCTGTACACTCCCGCAGTGCAGGTGCGCATCGGAAAGGCCCGCAGCAGCAGGTCGAGTGTGTCCTTGATCGCCCACACTTGGGCGAAGGGCCCGAAGTACTTCACACCCTTGCGGCGTTTGCCCCGGGTGATGAAGGCCCGGGGCACCTCGTCGTTCATCGTGATCGCGAGGTACGGGTAGGACTTGTCGTCGCGGAACATGACGTTGAACCGCGGATTGAACTCGTTGATCCATGTCCACTCGAGCTGCAGCGCTTCAACCTCTGTGTCGACGACGGTCCATTCCACCGAGGCGGCCGTGTGGACCATCGTCGAGGTGCGCGGATGCAGCTGCGCGGGGTTCGAGAAGTACGAGTTCAACCGATTACGGAGGTTCTTCGCCTTCCCGACGTAGATCACCCTCCGGTCTGGGTCCCGGAATTTGTAGACCCCGGCCGAGGTGGGAATGCTGCCCGTGGCCGGGCGGTAGGACGCTGGGTCAGCCATCGAGCATCACTTTCAGGAACCGTCCGGTATGGCTGGCCTTGTTGTCGGCGACCTCCTCCGGGGTTCCCTGGGCGATGATCTGGCCACCGCCGCGTCCGCCCTCGGGACCCAGGTCTATGACGTGGTCGGCATTGCCGATGACGTCGAGGTTGTGCTCGATGACGATGACCGTGTTGCCCTTTTCGACGAGGCCCTGCAGGACGCTCAACAGCTTCGCGATGTCTTCGAAGTGCAGTCCCGTGGTCGGTTCGTCGAGAACGTAGGCGCTGCGGCCTCGGGAGCGCTTCTGGAGTTCGGCCGCAAGCTTGACGCGCTGGGCTTCACCACCGGAGAGCGTGGTCGCGGGCTGGCCCAGCCGAACATAGCCCAGGCCGACCTCGACCAGGGTATTCAGGTGACGGGAGATGGCGGGAATCGCGGCGAAGAACTCGGCCGCCTGTTCGATGGGCATCTCGAGCACCTCGGCGATGGACTTGCCCTTGAACGTCACTTCAAGGGTCTCCCGGTTGTACCGTGCTCCCCCGCAGACCTCGCAGGTCACGAAGACGTCGGGCAGGAAGTTCATCTCGATCTTGATCGTGCCGTCGCCGCTGCAGTTCTCACAGCGCCCGCCCTTGACGTTGAAGGAGAACCTGCCCGGCTGGTAGCCGCGGACCTTTGCCGATTCGGTCTCTGCGAACAGGCGCCGAATGCGGTCGAAGACACCGGTGTAGGTCGCGGGGTTGGACCGTGGGGTGCGACCGATCGGCGATTGGTCGACGTGGACGACCTTGTCGAGATTGTCCAGCCCGGTGACTCTCTTGTGCCTGCCCGGGACCTGTGAGGCACCATTGAGGACGTTTGCCATCTGGGTGTAGAGGATCTCGTTGACCAGGGTCGATTTGCCGGAGCCCGAGACACCGGTGATGGCGGTGAGTACGCCGAGGGGGAAGGAGACCGTGACGTCGCGGAGGTTGTTCTCGACGGCCTTTTCGACCGTGACGACGCGGTCCTTGTCCACCGGCCGACGGGTCGTGGGGACCTGGATGGCTCGGCGTCCGGCGAGGTAGTCGCCGGTGATGGACCGTTCGGCGTCCTTGAGTCCGGGAACCGGTCCGGAGTAGATGACCTCTCCCCCGTGCTCACCTGCGCCGGGGCCGATGTCGACGATCCAATCGGCCGATTCGATGGTGTCCTCGTCGTGTTCGACGACGATGAGGGTGTTGCCGAGCTCCTTGAGCTTGTTCAGGGTCTCAATGAGTCGCCTGTTGTCGCGCTGGTGGAGGCCGATCGAGGGTTCGTCGAGGACGTAGAGCACCCCGACGAGACCCGAGCCGATCTGAGTGGCCAGTCGGATGCGCTGAGCCTCACCGCCGGACAGGGAGCCCGCGGGCCGGTTGAGGCTGAGGTAGTCGAGGCCGACGTCGAGGAGGAAGCCCAGTCGGGCATTGATCTCCTTCATCACTTGGGCCGCCACGGCCGCATCGCGGGAGTCGAGCTCCAGCTGTGAGAGGAATTCAGCGGATTCGTCGAGTGCCATCTCGGAGACCTCGGCGATCGATTTGCCGCCGACCCTGACGGCCAAAATCTCCGGCTTCAGTCGGGCACCGTTGCAGCTGGCACAGGGGATCTCGCGCATGTAGGACTCGTAGCGTTCCCGCGACCAGTCCGACTCGGTCTCCTCATGCTTGCGCTGGATGTACTGGTAGACGCCTTCGAAACCGGTCGAGTATGTGCGTTCGCGACCGAACCGGTTCTTGTACTTGACGTGGACCTTGTAGTCTTTGCCGGTCAGAATCGCTGATCTGTCCGACTTCCGCAGATCCTTCCACGCCGTCGCCATGTCGAAGCCCAGTTCGTCTCCGAGGCCCTTGAGGAGACGATTGAAGTACTTCGTCACCTGTTTTCCGCCTGCCCAGGGGGCGATCGCTCCCTCGCCGAGGCTCTGGTCCTCATCCGGAATGACGAGAGTCTCATCGACCTGCAGTCGAGTGCCGATGCCGTCGCATGTGGGGCACGCACCGAAGGGCGAGTTGAAGGAGAATGCCCGAGGTTCGATCTCGTCGATTGCCAACGGGTGCTCGTTCGGGCAGGACATATGTTCGGAGAAGGTGCGGGTCACGCCCTCATCGACCATCTCGACATCGATGCGTCCGTCGGCGAGGCCGAGTGCAGTTTCGACGGAGTCGGTCAGGCGGGGGCGCAGTCCCGGCTTGGCCACGAGACGATCGACGACCACGGAGATCGTGTGTTTGTACTGCTTCTCCAGGGTGGGCGGTTCGCTGAGGCTGACCTGCTCCCCGTCGACGATGGCACGGGCGAATCCTTTGGCCTGCAGTTCGGTGAAGAGGTCGACGAACTCACCCTTGCGGGATCGGACGATGGGGGCCAGGACGAGGAACTTCGTTCTGTCCTCGAGTTCGAGCAGCTGGTCGACGATCTGCTGCGGGGTCTGCTTCGTGATGATCTCACCGCACACGGGACAGTGCGGCACGCCGATCCGAGCCCACAGCAGGCGCAGGAAGTCGTGCACCTCGGTGATGGTGCCGACCGTGGATCGGGGGTTGCGGGAGGTCGACTTCTGATCGATCGACACCGCAGGTGACAGGCCTTCGATGAAATCGACATCGGGTTTGTCCATCTGGCCCAGGAACATCCGGGCATACGAGGACAGCGACTCGACATAGCGGCGCTGCCCCTCGGCGAAGATCGTGTCGAAGGCCAAGGAGGACTTCCCCGACCCCGAGAGACCCGTGAAGACGACCATGGAGTCGCGAGGCAGAGCGATCTCCACGTTCTTGAGGTTATGGGCGCGCGCGCCCTTGACCCACAGAGTGTCGAGATGTGACACACCTGCCGACTGCTCACCGCTGTTAGTTTTCATCACCTGACCACTGTATTACTCGGCACTGACATTGCTCGAATGCGGGCGGGAGCTGATCTCTCCGACCGCGAGGATCCGGAGCACGATGTCTCCGGCTTCGTCACTGGCGGGCACGTCCACCTCGGCGTCGATGGCCCAGTCCTTGTTGTCATCGGGATCGGCCAAGGTCTGACGGACGGTCCAGGTCTGTGAACCAGGTTCGATCGAGATATATTCCTTCCCTCTGGCCTTCCCATCGGTGAGGAGGTCGCCGTACTCGTCGTAGAAGTCCTCGATCGCGTCCTCCCAGGCACCGGCGTCGAAGCCGCTGTCGGAATCGAGTCGGCCAAGCTCTGCGTAGTCGGCGCGTTCGGCCAGCAGCACGCGATGGAACAGCGCATTGCGCACCTCAGCGGTGAAGACCCTCGCGTTGTCGGAGAACTTGCGGTCGAGGTCGGGCAATTCCTCGTCCGCGAAGTCCGCCGGGGACAGCCCCTGCAGGGTCCGCCATTCGTCGAGCAGGGACGAGTCGGTTCTCGCGATCGTCTCCCCCAGCCATTCGATGATGGTCGAGAGTTCGTCCGTCCTCTCGTCGGCAGGGACATTGTGCGTCAGTGCACGGAACACATCGGTGAGGTAGCGCAGCACGCTGCCTTCGACCCGGGTGAGACTGTAATAGCCGATGAACTGGGTGAAGCCCATCGCCTGTTCGATCATGTCGCGCACGACCGACTTCGGTTCGAAGTTCCCGGCTCGCAGCCACGGGTGGGCTTCGATGAAGTGTTCGAAGGCGGGCTCGAGAATCTCTGCCAGGGGTTTCGGTCCTTCGATCTCATCAAGGATGGCCATGCGCTCGGGGTATTCGAGACCATCTGCCTTGAGTTCGGCCAGGGTGTCCTTCTTGATCCGATCGAGTTGGCCTTTGAGGACGGGAAACGGCACCGGTGTGGTGGATTCGACGAGCGAGACCACGTCGAGGGCATAGGTCTCCGACTCCGTGTCGAGCAGTTCGAGTCCGGCGAGCACGAATGGGGCCAGTGGCTGGTTGAGGGCGAACTGCGGTCCCAGATCCGTTGTCGGCACCAGTTCGTCCCCCCGCGTTTCGATGAGCCCGGCATTGATGAGAGAGCGACCGATGCTCAGAGCTGTGAGCTTGAGGTCGAGGTGGCGTTCGCGGCTCTCGTGGGTCTTGTCGATGAAGTCGCTGATCGTGGCCGCGTTCGAGCCGGGGCGTGCGACCAGGTTGAGGATCGTCGAATGATCGATCTTCATGCGAGAGCGCAGGGATTCGGCCTGTGATTCGATGAGTTTGGTGAAGGTCTCCTCCGACCAGCCGACGAACCCGGCCGGGGCTGACTTCTTCTTGACCTTCTTCTTTTTCTTATCCGCGTTGGCCGCTTTGGCCTCGGCGCGCATATTCTCGATGACATGCTCAGGCGCCTGGGCGATGACATAGCCGCGGGTGTCGAATCCGGCACGACCGGCACGACCGGACAGCTGTTGGAATTCGCGGACGCTGAGTTTGCGCATTCTCCGACCGTCGAACTTCGTCAGCCCGGTCAGCAGCACGGACCGGATAGGGACGTTGATGCCGACGCCGAGTGTGTCTGTGCCAGAGATGACCAACAGCAGCCCCTTGAGCGCGAGCTGCTCGACCAACCGGCGATATTTTGGCAGCATGCCGGCGTGGTGGACGCCGACTCCGTGCATGAGCAGTTTCCGCAGACTCTGCCCGAATCCCTTCGCGAAGGTGAATCCCTTGATGGCTGCCGCGACCGCAGCTTTCTGGTCCTTCGATGCGAGGTCGACGGACAGCAGTCCTGTGGCCAGATCGATGGCGCCGGCCTGGGAGTAGGACACGACGTAGACGGGAGCTTTGTCGTTGCGCACCAGGGAGCGCAGTGTGTCGGAGAGGGTCTCGGTGGAGTATTCGTAGTCGAGAGGGACCGGTCGAGTCGCCGAGGTGACGACGGAGCTGTCGCGACCGGTGGTGTCTTCCATGGTGCGGCAGATTTCACTTGTGTCTCCGAGTGTGGCCGACATGAGCACGAACTGCGCTTGGGGCATCTCGAGCAGGGGCACCTGCCAGGCCCAACCACGTGAGGGATCGGCGACATAGTGGAATTCGTCCATGACGACCATGCCCGCATCGACCAGACCGCCTTCGCGCAGCGCCTGGTTCGCGAGGATCTCGGCCGTCGCACAGATCACGGGTGCGTCACCGTTGACAGTGGAGTCTCCGGTGATCATGCCGACGTTCTCAGGTCCGAAGGCATCGATGAGGGAGAAGAACTTCTCGCTCACCAGCGCCTTCAGGGGTGCGGTGTAGTAGGCCCGGATCCCACGAGTGAATGATTGGTAGAGGGCGAACAGCGCGACAAGGGACTTGCCCGAGCCTGTGGGTGTGGCCACGATCGTGTTGTCGCCGGCCAGAATGTCGAGGATGGCTTCATCCTGTGCCGGGTACGGTTCGATTCCCAGCTCTTCGCAGTATTGGCCGAAGGCCTCGTACACTGCGTCTTCATCAGCGAATTCCGCTGGGATCTCCTGCAATCGCACCACAGCTATGCACAGACCTTTCCGTTTAGACTGATGTCCATCCTATTGATCGAACCTCAGGAGTTTCAGATGCCGGTTTTCGCCGTCACCTATGTCTATGGACCGGATACAGACACCCGGATGGAATCACGACCTGCCCATCGCGCGTGGCAGGCCGAACTGCACGAAGCCGGAACCATTCTGGCCTCGGGGCCACTGGACGATGAACCCGTTCCCGGAGGTCTGCTGCTTCTGCGGGCCGCCGACCGGTCAGAGATCGAACGCCTGCTGGCGACCGACCCCTATGCGTCGATCGGCGTGATCGACGAAACGATCGTTCGAGAGTGGACCCCGGTCTTCGGTCCATTCTCCCAGAGCTGAGCGCTGTCTCCCAGAGCTGAGAATCAGATCCTCGGGTGAGACCAGTCGTCACGGCCTGAGACAGTTGAGAACTGCGTGCGCGGGTGTCCCCGTTCGGGCGGACACCCGCGCACAGTTGCCACGTCTGCTCTGATTCGCGATCGCGGCGCATCCGCAGGATCAGTCCTGTGAGCCCTCCGACTCTTGGGCGCTGTCTCCACGGATGGGGATGCCGTCTTTCTTCATCTTCGCCAAGGAGGCGAGCGTCGCCACCGCCATGGCAACGACGATGAAGCTCAACGACAGCCATGTCGGCACCTCGGGAACAGCGGAGCCCCACGACAGGAACTCCCAGTCCGATTCGTGGAGAGCGTGGACAAAGAGCTTGACGCCGATGAAGGCGAGGATCGCCGCGATTCCGTAGTGGAGATAGATGAGCTTGTCGACAAGCCCTCCGAGCAGGAAGTAGAGCTGGCGCAGACCCATCAGAGCGAAGACGTTCGCGGTGAAGACCAGGAAGGTGTTCTGCGTCACGCCGAATATCGCCGGTATCGAGTCGAGTGCGAACATGACGTCGGTGGAACCGATCGCAATGAAGACGATGAACATGGGCGTCCAGAACTTCTTGCCCTCGATCGTCACCCGGAGGCTGTTGCCGTGGTACTCGTCGACGACGTTGATCCGTTTGCGCAGGAACCGGATGAAGGCGTTCTCCCCGTCGCCATCATCATCATCGCTGAACGCCTGTCGATAGGCGACGATGAGGAGAAAGATGCCGAAGATGAAGAAGACTTCGACGAACGCGGTGATGATCGCAGAACCGGCCAGGATGAAGATGCCGCGGAAGATGATGGCGATGATGATGCCCACCATGAGGACTTCCTGCTGATACTTCCGCGGGACCGAGAAGCTGCCCATGATGATGATGAACACGAACAGGTTGTCGATGCTCAGCGAGTATTCGAGCAGCCAACCGGTGAGGAACTCACTGCCGTGCTGGGCATCTCCGATGGCGAAGAGGGCACCAGCGAAGATGAGGGCCAGAGTGACGTAGAAGGCGACCCAGATGCCCGCTTCCTTCATCGACGGGGTGTGGGGTCGCTTGACGACGAGGAGGAGGTCGAAGACGAGGATCGCGACCACGACGATGCCTGAGGTGATCATGAACCACGCGGGGATCGGAGACTCACTCCCAGCTGCGGCGTTTCCGCCGGCTGCGAGTGTGGAGGACAGGATATCCATGGATGCCTTTCAAAGGGTTCGGTGACGTATCCGTGCCGAAAGTCTCTCCCACGCTATGACCACTGAGGCAGTGGCGGCGTGCGCTCCGAGCCCGGACCCTCTGAGGGATCGTGGTGACGAGCTCGGATGGACGGGATACTCCCTTTCGCCAGCCCTACCAGTATAGTCGTGCCGATGCTCGCGCACCTGCACGCGGGTCGGATCAGGCGTGCCCGGCCTGCTTCATCTGCCGCAGTTCCTTCTTCAGGTCTGAGAGTTCGTCGCGCAGCCGGGCGGCGAGCTCGAACTGCAGCTCCGCTGCGGCCGTGTGCATCTGCGAGGTCAGTGACTCGATGAGCTCGGTCAGGTCGGCTGCCGGTGGGCGCAGGGAACCGGCCTGGCCTGCGGCCTGGCGCTGCTCATCGGTCAGCGTCGAGTTGTATCCGCGTTTGCCCTTGCCGTAGTCGAATTCGGTCAGCAGCTCACGGGTGTCCGCGTCCTCTCGCTGCAGTCGCTCGGTGATATCGGCGATCTTCTTGACCAGGGGCGCGGGGTCGATGCCGTGTTCCTTGTTGTGCGCGACCTGTATCTCACGTCGCCGGTCGGTCTCGTCGATGGCCTCACGCATGGACCGGGTGACGGTGTCGGCGTACATGTGGACCTGGCCCCGGATGTTGCGGGCTGCACGACCGATCGTCTGGATCAGTGAGGTGGCTGACCGGAGGAAACCTTCCTTGTCGGCGTCGAGGATGGCCACGAGAGAAACTTCGGGCAGGTCAAGGCCCTCGCGCAGGAGGTTGATCCCCACCAGGACGTCGAACTCGCCGGCCCTGAGCTCCGTCAGGAGCTCAACGCGACGGAGAGTGTCGACGTCTGAGTGCAGATACTGCACTCGCACATCGTGTTCGAGGAGGTAGTCCGTGAGGTCCTCGGCCATCTTCTTCGTCAGTGTGGTGACCAGGACTCTCTCCTGGGCGTCGACGCGCGTTCTGATCTCGTCGAGCAGGTCGTCGATCTGTCCCTTGGTCGGTTTGACGACGATCTCCGGGTCGACGAGACCGGTGGGTCTGATGATCTGCTGGACGTATCCGTGGGAGTTGCCCAGCTCGAAATTGCCCGGGGTCGCGGACAGATACACGGCCTGTCCGATACGTTCACGGAACTCGTCGAACTTCAGGGGCCGGTTGTCCATCGCGCTGGGAAGGCGGAACCCGTGTTCGACCAGTGTGCGTTTGCGGGACATGTCTCCTTCGTACATGCCGCCGATCTGCGGCACAGTGACGTGGGATTCGTCGATGACGAGGAGGAAGTCCTCGGGGAAGTAGTCGAGCAGACAGTTCGGCGCCGATCCGGCAGGTCGTCCATCGATGTGACGGGAATAGTTCTCGATGCCGGAGGTGAAGCCCATCGACTCCATCATCTCGAGGTCGTAGGTCGTGCGCATCTTCAGGCGTTGGGCTTCGAGGAGTTTGTTCTGCGACTCGAATTCGCTCAGCCGGGTCTGCAGCTCGTCCTCGATCTCGCTGACGGCGCGCCCCATCCGGTTCTCACCGGCAACATAGTGCGAGGCCGGGAAGACATGAATCGTCTCCTCTTCCCGGACGATCTCGCCGGTCAGCGGGTGCAGTGTCTGGAGAGTTTCGATCTCGTCGCCGAAGAACTCGATTCGCAGGGCCAGCTCCTCATACTGCGGGATGATCTCGACGGTGTCGCCTCGGACGCGGAAGGTGCCACGTGTGAATGCCATGTCGTTGCGTGCATACTGCATCGATACGAAGCGTTTGAGGAGCTCGTCGCGGTCGCACTGCTCGCCCCGCTGGAGGGTGACCATCCGATCGACGTACTCCTCTGGTGTGCCCAGACCGTAGATGCAGGACACGGTCGAGACCACGACGACATCACGGCGGGTCAGCAGGGAGTTCGTCGCGGAGTGGCGCAGGCGTTCGACCTCATCGTTGACGGAGGAGTCCTTCTCGATGAAGGTGTCGGTCTGTGGGACGTAGGCCTCGGGCTGATAGTAGTCGTAGTAGGAGACGAAGTATTCGACCGCGTTGTTGGGCAGCAGCTGTCGGAACTCATTGGCCAGCTGCGCGGCCAGGGTCTTGTTCGGCGCCATGATCAGGGTCGGGCGCTGAACCTGTTCGATCAGCCAGGCCGTGGTCGCAGACTTGCCGGTGCCGGTGGCGCCCAGCAGGACGATGTCCCGCTCACCCTGGTCGAGCCGATCCGAGATTTCGGTGATCGCAGTGGGCTGATCACCGGAGGGAGAGTATTCGGAGACGACTTCGAACGGGGCAACGGTGCGCGTGACATCCGGCCTGTGGCCGATGGCTGGCAGTGGTCGTGCTGAGGTCATGGTTCAACACTAACCCTCGCCCATGACACAGTGAACAGACGAGACGAGACTCACGCAGCGTTCGGTCCCGACAGGGCCACGCATCGAACCCCTTCTGCTCAGTCGAAGCTGCCTGGGACGAGGCGTCGGCGCATCGTCAGAAAGTACGGTTCCTTCGCCTCCGCATAGCCGTTCGACTGCCCGTCGCCGGCATGGTCGTTCGCCAGAGTCCGCTTCAGCTGCGCGTACTTTTCACGTTCAGCGTCATCGCGGCGGAGCAGCTGCACGAACTCCCTGGCGAAGACTGCACCGACGGATCCCTCAGTTCGAATATGAAGGTTGACGGCCCGACCGGGATCCGTGTTCGCGTGAAATCGTTTGGACTCCAGTCTGCCCTCGCCAAGGTTGTCCTCACTGGCCTGGCCCGGATATCCCAGCTGGGCCAGGCGCGGAGCCAGAGCCCGAGCGTCGTCGAGGTCGGGGACGAGCAATTGCAGATCGATGACATCCTTGGCTGCCAGGCCAGGGATCGCCGTTGAACCGATGTGGTCGATCGTGAACCGGTTCCCGAGTCCGTGATGCAGTTTGGCGATGATCCGCTGGGCCTGCATCGGCCAATTCTCTCCCGCGGGGTCGACGAGCTCGGCCGGCCCGCGTTCCGCCTGTCGATGCGCTTCCAGATTCGCCGCAAACGGCAGGATCCGGTCCTCGAGGAGGCGAGCAACGCGTTCCTGCGTCTGCCCGACCGACCCTGCATTGTCGATGATCACGTCGCAGGCGGCGTAGCGCTCCGCGTCGCCGGCCTGCCGGGCGATGCGCGCTTCGGCGTCGTCGCGGGCCATGCCCCGGGCACTCATCAGCCGCTCCAGCCGCAGTTCGGCAGGAACGTCGACGAGTAGATTGAGGTGGTAGGCCGGGGTCATCGCATTCTCGACGAGCAGCGCAACATCGTGGACGACCACCTCAGCGTCGGAATGCTTGGTGAAGTACTCGAGGGTCCGATCCCGGATTGCGGGGTGCATGAGAGCGTTGAGGGCGGCTGTCGAGTCCTCGTCGACGAACGCCGCTGCAGCCAGCTCTGCCCGGTCGAGTCCCCCATCCCCGGCGATGACGTCCTCACCGAATCGCTGCGCGAGCGCAGCCAGCAGCGGCTCACCCGGAGCAACGACCTCGCGGGCGATCTTGTCCGCATCGATGATCACGGCACCGTGAGCGGCGAGGATCTCGGAGACGGTTGACTTCCCTGCACCGATTCCACCGGTGAGACCTATTTTCAGCATGACTTCAGCCTAGCGATTCAAGGGGTAGACGAGAACTCCTTCGTCGGCGAAGACTGGTTCGCCGAGGAGGGCGGTGAGGAAGTCCTGGTATTCGCCTGGGCCTCCGGGCAGCAGCGGTGCATCCGGTGCCAGAATGATGAAGTCGACGCCTTCGCCGCGCAGATCGTCGATTGCCGACATGGCCTCATCACTGTCGGGCTCGGGAAGGGGCGAACCGGTGAACACCGAATCGTGCAGAATCTCGTCGAGGGCATCCTCGGGTGCCGCATAGGTGACGGCCGCGTCCGGACTCGAACCGATGAAGTAGCCGCCGGTCTCCCGGTAGTGGAAGCCGCTCACGGACTGCCACACCATGGCTTCGTCGGCGTGCGGTTCAGCCCAGGCCAGAGGTCGGGGAACGGTCTTCACGACGGAATCGGCAGGGATCACCTCGGCGATGGACTCTGTGTAGAAGTCGGGCACGAACACCTCTCGTGAGGTCTGCACCCCGGGGATCACACACACCGCGGCGACCACCAGCAGACCCAACAGAGCCTGGGCCGAGTGCCTCCGACGATGGTCGAGCGCCCACTCCAGTCCGCAGCCGAGGATCGCGAACAGTGCGATCGTCGAATGCAGGACCAGACGCATGGGCAGGATGTTGTTGAGCACCGGCACCGCTTCGATCAGCGCGAAGGGACCGGTGTCGAGGACGGCCTTGCCGCCCAGGAACACCGGAGATCCGAGCGAGAGCACGAACACGAGGAGTCCCGTCGCCGAGGCGATGCGCAGGATCGCCGCATACCTCGGATTGCGGAACAGGCAGATGACGATGATGACGGCGGCGATCAGCGCGGGCACGCCGACGTAGGCGCCGAGCTCTGCGGAGTCGATGTCCATGACCCGTGGGATCGGCGAGGAGCCCGAGCCGAGAAGTGTCGGACTCGCGGGGACGATGGGATCGAGCAGGTCGGTATTCCACACCCCGTGGGGCCTGATCGCCCCCTCGGGTGCGTTCGGTCCCTGCATCATGAGCAGAAGGGGCAGCGCGATCACAAGCGCGAGCCCTGATCCGATGCTCCCACCCACAGCCAGCCGCAGCCAACCGGCGACGGTGCTGACCTTCCGGCCGAACACGGCGATGGCCAGCAGCAGGCACAGTACGGCGATGAAGGTGCCGGCGAGAACCTCGGTGGAGACGTAGAACTGGAATCCGAGGACGATCCCCAGCCCGAGGCTCAGCGTCGCAAACTCACGGGTCGCGAACCCGAGCCGGGGCGCCCGAAGAAGCAGCCTGAGGATGACGGCGGCGACCAGCGGCGATGTGAGGGCGAACGCGAGGTTGGGATGGCCGGCCGACTGCGCGATCACGTAGCTGGAGAAGCCCACGCCAGTGGCTGCGACGAAGGCAGGGATTCGGGCCATGAAATGGGTGAACAGCACCGCGGTCGCCAGACTGACCAGCACAGGGATGGAGATGATGAGCAGGTTGTAGCTGACGATCGGACCGGCCGCCCAGGTGATGGGTGCCAGGATCAGCGCCAGGCCGGCCAGGGAGGTGTTCCAGGCTCCGTTGACTCCCCCGTTGAGGGTGTTCATCGCCTCCGTGTGGAGGAAGCCGTCTGCCGTTCCCGATGAATTGCCGTCGGCGCCGAAGCCCAAGTGGGAGGCGAGCAGATCCGCGGCGTGTCCGAGCCACCAGATGAAGAGCGATGAATCGTCATTCTCGGCGACAACCTGCCCTCCGGGGTCGGCGGCCACCTGACCGAACACGCAGATGCTGGCGACGGTGAGCAGCAGTGTGTACCACAGCCATGGTCGGGCCCTGTGCCGGACAGTCGGTGCATACACAAAGGGCTCCCGATCAATCGACCGGGAGCCCTTGTGAGTGCTGTTATCAGCTGCCTGCAAGCTTCTCACGCAGTGCTGCGAGAGCTTCATCGCTGGCCAGCGTTCCTTCGTCGTCAGCCTCTTCCGAGGAGAACGATCCGGTGGCTGGAGCGGGTTCAGCGGGAGCGCCGGCTTCGGCGGAGCCTGCTTCGGCATCCGCAGCGATGGCCTTGGCGACCTGCTTCTTGTGCTCTTCCCAGCGTTCCTGAGCAGCGGCGTACTGCTGCTCCCAGGTCTCGCGCTGTGCTTCGTAGCCCTCGACCCATTCGTTGGTCTCGGGGTCGAAGCCCTCTGGGTACTTGTAGTTGCCGTCTTCGTCGTATTCCTGCGGCATGCCGTAGAGGGCAGGGTCGAGGAATTCTTCGGCCTCGGGGTCGACGCCCTCGTTCGCCTGCTTCAGCGACAGCGAGATGCGGCGGCGTTCGAGGTCGATGTCGATGACCTTGACGAAGATGGTCTCGTCGACGGAGACAACCTGCTCAGGCAGATCCACGTGGCGAACAGCGAGTTCGGAGATGTGGACGAGGCCCTCGATGCCGTCTTCGACGCGCACGAACGCACCGAACGGAACCAGCTTGGTGACCTTGCCGGGAACGATCTGACCGATGACGTGGGTGCGAGCGAAGTGCTGCCATGGATCTTCCTGGGTCGCCTTGAGCGACAGGGAGACGCGTTCGCGATCCATGTCGACGTCGAGCACCTCAACGGTGACCTCGTCACCGACGGTGACGACCTCACCTGGGTGATCGATGTGCTTCCAGGACAGCTCGGAGACGTGCACGAGTCCGTCGACACCACCGAGGTCGACGAATGCACCGAAGTTGACGATCGAGGAAACGACGCCGGGACGGACCTGGCCCTTCTGCAGGGTCTGCAGGAAGTCGTGGCGAACGGCCGACTGAGTCTGCTCGAGCCAAGCGCGACGGGACAGAACGACGTTGTTGCGGTTCTTGTCCAGTTCGATGATCTTGGCTTCGACCTGCTGGCCGATGTAAGGAGCAAGATCGCGGACGCGACGCATCTCGACCAGCGATGCCGGCAGGAAGCCGCGCAGACCGATGTCGACGATCAGGCCGCCCTTGACAACCTCGATGACGGTACCGGTGACAACACCGTCGTCTTCCTTGATCTTCTCGATGTCGCCCCAGGCGCGCTCGTACTGCGCACGCTTCTTGGACAACATGAGTCGGCCTTCTTTGTCTTCCTTCTGAAGAACGAGGGCTTCGATTTCGTCCCCGACCTCGACGACTTCGCCGGGCTCGACATCATGCTTGATGGAGAGTTCTCGCGAAAGGACGACGCCTTCCGTCTTGTATCCAATGTCGACGAGCACTTCGTCGCGGTCGACCTTGACGACGGTGCCTTCGACGATGTCGCCATCGTTGAAGTACTTGATCGTCTCGTCGACGGCGGCGAGAAAGTCCTCAGCGGTTCCGATGTCGTTGACAGCGATCTGCTTCGGCTGCACCGATTCCGGCGTGGTGGTGGTCATATAGGTTGGGACTCCGATGGAATTATGGTCCAGATCCGATACTCTGAGGCAATGCTGTGACAGCGCCCTGAGAACTGGATCCGGTCTCGATTACGATTTTGGTCATGTATGCATACGCGCATACGGTTGTCAATACTAGCATCATCCATGGCGTGAATGCACGCCGAAGTTGCAAACGAATCATGGACCAAGCCACGGAGGAATGATGAGCGACGGAAGTTATCGAGCCGAGGTCATCAGCGGTGGCTATCTGCCCATCGATGAAGAGGCGTCGGTGCGCGCCAACAGAGGCTATTGGGACAATTCCGCCGAGGAGTATCTTGCCGAACACGGCAGCTTCCTCGGCGCCTCCGAGTTCATGTGGTGTCCCGAGGGAATACACGAATCGGATGTGAATCTGCTCGGAGATGTGAACCGGCGACAGATCCTCGAAGTCGGCTGCGGTGCCGGTCAGTGTTCGCGCTGGCTGGCCGAAGAGGGAGCCATTGCCACCGGTGTCGATGTCTCCGCCGGAATGCTCGAGCAGGCCTCTCGCCTGCAGCGTGAGCACCCCCTCAGCGACGATGCCACTCCCCCGACGTTCCTGCACGCCGACGCTCGTCAGCTGCCGTTCGCCTCGAACAGCTTCGACGTTGCGTTCTCGTCGTATGGGGCACTGCCCTTCGTCAAGGACGCCGAGGTGGTTCTCGCAGAGGTCGCACGTGTGGTCCGCCCGGGCGGACGGTGGGCGTTCTCGACCACGCACCCGATGCGTTGGATGTTCCCCGATGTGCCCGGCGAAGCCGGCCTGACCGTCGAGTACTCGTACTTCGACCGCACTCCCTACGTGGAGATCTCCGCGGATGGGCAGCCGGTCTACGCCGAGCACCACCGCACCATGGGCGACTGGGTGAGCATGCTCGTGACAGCCGGCTTCACGATCGATTCGGTGACCGAACCGGAGTGGCCGGAGTCCAACCAGACCGCATGGGGCGGCTGGTCTCCGCTGCGCGGCTCACTCATGCCCGGCACCGTCATCTTCTCCACCACGCTCAACAAGGACTGAGCCCCGCACGCCGCCGCGAACCAGGCACGGTCTCTGCCGCGAACCGCACTGCACAGCACCCTTTCGTGGACCTCACTTCGCGGTGAACCCGGGTTCATTGTGCGATCACGTTCGTCCACAGCCGCATTCACGAACGTCATCGCACAATGAATTCCGGTTCATCTCCGCGTCGGGTTCATTCCCGACTCCGGTTCACCTCCGCGTCAGTGAGCCGCTGCGTGCCAGGAGACTCCGGTGCCGACATTGACGTCGAGGGGCACATCCAACTCGTATGCGGACCCCATCTCCTCGGTCACGATCGCCGTCACAGCGTCGATCTCGTCGGGGTGAACATCGACGATGATCTCATCGTGGACCTGCAGCAGCACGGTGGATTTCAGATCGCCGAGGCGGTCGCTGACCTTGAGCATCGCGATCTTCATGATGTCCGCGGCAGATCCCTGGATGGGGGCGTTGAGCGCCGCGCGCTCGGCCATGTCCCGCAGTTGTCGCCGCTCGCTGTGCAGCGCCGGCAGGTAGCGCCTGCGGCCCATGATGGTCTCCGTGTAGCCGTTGGCCCGGGCCTGCTCGACGATCTCGTCGAGGTAGTCCTTGACTGCGCCGAAGCGCTCGAAATACTGCTCCATGAGGTTCTTCGCCTCGTCCACACCGATCGCGAGCTGGCGGGAGAGACCGTAGGCGGAGAGTCCGTAGACCAAGCCATACGACATGGCCTTGACCTTCGACCGCATAGCGGAGTCCACCTCGTCGATGCCGACGCCGAAGACCTTCGAACCGACGTAGGAGTGCAGGTCCTCGCCGTCCTTGAACGCTTGGATCAGTGCGGAGTCACCCGAGAGGTGGGCCATGATGCGCATTTCGATCTGTGAGTAGTCAGCGGTCAGAAGCCGAGCATTGTCGATGTCCGGGGCGGCGATGAAGATCTCACGGATCCGCCGGCCCGATTCGGTGCGCACCGGAATGTTCTGCAGGTTCGGATCGAGTGAGGACAGACGACCTGTCGCGGCGACGGTCTGCTGGTAGGTGGTGTGGATGCGCCCGTCCTCGGCTACGGTCTTGAGCAGGCCGACGACGGTCTGTTTGAGCTTCGTCGAGTCACGGTAGGCCAGCAGGTGCTGCAGGAACGGGTGTTCGGTCTTGATGAACAGCTCCGCCAGCGCCTCGGCATCGGTCGTGTAACCGGTCTTCGTGCGTTTGGTCTTAGGCATGTCGAGTTCGTCGAAGAGCACCGTCTGCAGCTGCTTCGGCGATCCGAGATTGACTTCATGGCCGATCGCTTCATAGGCGAGCTCGGCGCTCGCGTTCGCCTGCTTCGTGAATTCGTCGATGAGCCCGGCCAGGCCCGACTCGTCGACGGCGATGCCTGCGAGCTCCATCTTCGCCAGCACCGGGACCAGGGGCAGTTCGATGTCGCGATAGACCTGACCCATGTTCGCGTCGTCGATTGCCTGTGCCAGAACCTCATGGACCTCGAGCAGCGCGGCCGCCCTGTGGCCGCGAGTCGAAGCGGTCTGGTCGGAGTCGAGGTCAAGGGCCAGCTGTCCGTTGTCGCTGCCGGTTTCGCTCAGTTCGATCCCGGCACGGTCGAGCGCGATCTGCGGCAGTTCATAGCTGCGCTGATCGGGCACCAGCAGATAGGCTGCCAGCGCGGTGTCACCGGCAACGTCGTCGACGTCGAGGCCCAGTGAGCGCCAGGCTTTGACCTGCGTCTTCGCGCTGTGCAGGATGAGGCTCTTCGTTCGCAGCGCCGAGCCCAGGTCCGAGACGGTCGACTCCCCCGCCTCGGCGAGGTCGACGACCCAGGCTTGCTCAGGCGTGCCGGAGACCGCGAGGACGCGGACGTCTCCCCGTCCCAGCTCGTAGCGCGCGTCGGAGTCGAGGGCGAGGACATCACAGTCATTGATCTTGTCGAGGAGGTCGGTCACCTCGAGGGTTTCGACGGAGACCTCCCGGGCAGGCGCGAGGGTTTGGGACGGAACGGCTTCCTCACCGAAGATCGCGCTCAGGCGTTTGCCGAGAGCCTGGAATTCGAGCTGATCGAACAGGCTCGAGAGTTCGCTCGGGTCGCCGGCTCCCCATCTCAGATCTGCGTAGCTCAGGTCGAGGTCGACATCGTCGAGGAGGCGGTTGAGCTTGAAATTGCGTTCGACCAAAGGGATGTGGTCGCGCAGCTTCTCTCCGACCTTGCCTTTGATTGATCCTGCATTCTCCAGCACACCGGGCAGATCGCCGTAGGCCTGCAGCCATTTGGCCGCGGTCTTGTCGCCGACTCCGGGCACGCCGGGAAGGTTGTCGGCCTTCTCCCCCACCAGGGCCGCGAGTCCGCGGTAGTTCGCCGGTGTCACCGCGTACTTCTCTTCGATAGCCGCCGGGGTCATGCGGTTGAGATCGCTGACCCCGCGCTTGGGGTAGAGGATCGTCACGGTCTCGTTCGAGAGCTGGAACGAATCCTTGTCTCCGCTCATCACCTCGACCCGTGCACCTGCTTCGGTGCCCATCCGGGCCATGGTCGCCAACGCATCGTCGGCTTCGAAGCCTTCCTTCGTCACGACGGCGATCCCCATGGCCACGACGATGTCCTTGATCAGATCGATCTGGGGGTGGAATTCGGGCGGCGTCTTCGCTCGTCCGGCTTTGTATTCGGCGTATTCCTCGAGGCGGAAGGTCTGTCGACCGAGGTCGAAGGCCACGGCCACGTGGCTGGGTGACTCGTCCCTGAGGACGTTGATGAGCATTGAGATGAAGCCGTAGATGGCGTTCGTCGACTGCCCGGTGCTGGTGGCGAAGTTCTCCACCGGAAGGGCGTGGAAGGCGCGGTAGGCCAGAGAGTGTCCGTCGATGAGCAGGAGGGATTCGTTTACTTGAGTCACATGGCATAGCCTATCGTTCAAAACTGACATGAAGGAGAACGATGTTCAGACCGCATACGCCACTGACCGCGCGGACCACAGAAGTCCAGTGCCGCGAGCTGCTCGCCCAGCTCAATGGTCCAGAAGCGGGCGGTGATCTGGCGGGGAAGATGGGCATCCAGTTCACCGACCTGGCACACGATCACGCCAGTGGCACGACCCCGGTGGCGGGCAACACACAGCCCATGGGTCTCTTCCACGGCGGCGGTCACGTCGTGCTGGCCGAGTCCCTGGCATCGATGCACTCGTTCCTCATCTCCGGCGGGAAGAACGTCGTCGGCGTCGATCTCAACGCCACACATCTGCGGGCCGCGCGGGACGGCACTGTGACCGGCCGCGCCGAGGTGCTCCATCAGGGACGCACGATCGTGTCCCACGAGGTGAAGATGACCGATGAGGCAGGTCGCCTCCTCTCGATCGTGCGGATCACCAACATGGTCCTCAAGACCGAACCCAAGTGAGCTGCAGGCAGCAGCAAGGAGGCCGGCGAATCCTCATCGGATTCGCCGGCCTCAGTGTGCAATCGGGGTGGCGGTGACTATTTGTTCGAGCCGATCTGCTTGAGAACGGTGTCCGCGACCTCACGCATGGTCAATCGGCGGTCCATCGAGGTCTTCTGGATCCAGCGGAAGGCCTCGGGTTCGCTCAGGCCCATCGAGGTCTGGAGGAGGCTCTTGGCCCGTTCGACGACCTTGCGGGTCTCGAAGCGCTCGGTGAGATCGGAGATCTCACTCTCCAAGGAGCTGATCTCGGCATGGCGTGACAGGGCGATCTCAAGGGCCGGAATGAGGTCCGCAGCGGTGAAGGGCTTGACCACGTAGGCCATTGCTCCCGCATCACGGGCCCGTTCGACGAGCTCCTTCTGTGAGAAGGCTGTCAGGAGCACCACCGGGGCGATGCGTGCCCGAGCGATCCTCTCTGCCGCCGAGATTCCGTCGAGGATGGGCATCTTGATGTCCATCACGACGAGATCGGGTCGCAGCTCTTCTGCCAGGCGGATCGCGGATTCGCCGTCTGCGGCTTCGCCGACGACGTCGTATCCGACCTCGCGCAGCATCTCGACGATATCGAGACGAATCACTGCCTCGTCTTCCGCCACTACGACGCGGCGAACCGGCACGGACTCATCTGAAGTTGGTTCTTCGCTGTTTTCAAGCACGGAACCAGTCTAAACCAGCCCCGCGCCCGCACCGACGCCGGTACCGAAGTTTCTTCTGTGATGGTAACCACCCTGGTGATGCCCATCACCGATCAGGACGCGCAAACATGTGGCTTTTCCGCCAGTGCCGCTGACGCTGTCGGGG
>NZ_JAKDJU010000014.1 GCF_030453725.1 Brevibacterium picturae | reverse complement strand
AACGGTGGACGGACTTCCTCGAACGCGGCGCTGCGGATGAATCAGCGGGAACAGAAGCCGGCATCGACTGGGACGAACGCCGCCCCGCTCCCAACGATGTCGGTCTGATCCTCTTCACCTCGGGGACGACCGGTGATCCCAAGGGCGTCATGCACACGCACAACTCGGTGCTCTCGGCCTCCCTGCCATGGCCCGACAGTCTCGGCCTCGGACCCGATTCCGTCATCCACATGGCCTCGACCTTCGGACACCTCACCGGCTACATGTACGGAGTCTGCCTGCCGCTGCTCGTCGGCGGCTCCGGTGTGTTCCAAGATGCCTGGAACGGCGAGGAGTTCGCACGGCTCATCGAGGAGTTCGGCATCGAACACACCTCGGGTGCCACCCCGTTCCTGCACGACCTCATCGAGGCGGCCAAGACGACAGACCGTGATCTGTCGAGTCTCAGGCACTTCTGCTGTATGGGAGCTCCGATTCCGCGAGTCATGGTCCACGAGGCCAAAGAGCTGCTCCCGAACCTCAACGTCTTCGGTGGTTGGGGGCAGACCGAATGCGGTCTTGTCACCATGACAGCTCCCGGAGACTCCGACGACAAGGTCACGAGTACCGACGGTCGCGCGCTCGGGGACATGGCCGTGCGGATCGTCGATCCCCTCGGCGAACCGGTGGCCGCAGGAACCGAGGGAAAGGTCCAGGTCAGAGGGCCGTTCCTGTTCGTCGGTTACCTCAAGGAACCGAAGCTCACCGATGAGGCGTTCGACGGTGATTGGCTGGACACCGGCGATATCGCGGAGATGGATGCAGAGGGCTTCATCAAGATCGGCGGCCGCTCCAAAGACATCATCATCCGTGGTGGGGAGAACATTCCCGTCGCCTATGTCGAGAACGTCATGTACGAACATCCCGCCGTGTCCCAGGTGGCGATCGTCGCGGTGCCCCACCCCCGTCTGCAGGAGATCGCGTGTGCCGTGGTCACGCTGCGATCCGGCCATTCGTTCACCATGGACGAGCTGCGTGAATTCTTCGCCTCCAAGGGCGTGACCAAACACTATTGGCCCGAGACGCTGCAGGTCCTCGATGAGTTCCCGCGGACGCCGAGCGGTAAGATTCAGAAGTTCAAGCTGCGGGAGGAAGTGGTCGGCCGACATGACAAGTGAGACTCAGGACGTCAACGCCGTAGTTCGCGGTGCTCGCGCGCAATTCCGTGAGAGGCAGATCGTCGATGCGGCCGTGAGCCTGATGCAGACGAAGGGTTCGCACGCGGTGTCGATGCAGGCGATCGCCAAATCCGCGGGCGTCAGCGTCGGACTTCTGTACAAGTACTTCTCGGATCGGGAGCAGATCGTGCTGGCAGCGATCACCCTGGTTCTCGATGACTTCCGGCTGCGCGTTCCTGCCGCCATCCAGAACGCCGACGATCCTGTCGATCGGATCATCGCGGCGTTCACCGAGTTCTGCCGGGTCGTCGATGATCATCGGCAGGCGGTCGTTCTGACCTATCAGTCCTCCCGGTCTCTCTCACGCAGCGGTCTGCAGTCCATCCAATCTCAGGAGCTGGCGACCCTGCAGCCGCTCATCGACGTCGTCGACGAGGCGGCGAAGACGGGCGACCTGCGCGAGGTCGATGCGGGCACGCTCGGACACGATCTCATGACGCTGGCTCATATGTGGGCACTCAAACACTGGTACTTCCAACAGACACAGGTCAGTCTCGGCCAGTACATCGACCAGCAGGTTCGCACCGTGGTGCTGAGCAACCTCAGCGACAGCGCGCGGAAGAGGGTGAACCTGGCCTAGTGCTCGCCGAGGCTGTGGCGCCTCGAGCTCTCACCCCGCCGGCCGGTAGAGCAGATAGAGGAATCCGTCGTCGGTGCCGAACAGGGACTCCAGCTCGAGGTCGACCGGTGGTTCGAGCTGAGCACCACGCAGGATGGTCGTCTCCGTCCCGGCGATCAGGGTCGGGCTGCGAGTCAGACACAGTTCATCGACGCCTCCGACCTCCAGCAGATCGGTGAACAGCTGGGGTCCGCCCTCGCACACGATCTGCGCGAACCCCCGATTGCGGAGTTCGACGAGCGCCGCGCTCAGGTCCACAGACGTTTGACCGGCCACGATCACCTCGGCGACCTCAGCGGCCTGGTCACGCGTCTGAGCAGAGGTGTCTGCGCAGGTGATGAGAATCGTCTGCGCGGAATCGGGAGCCTCGGTGAACAGTGGGGCTGAGAAATCGAGATCCAAGCTGTGTGAGACGACCGCCATGGGTGCCGTGGGGGTGCGGTTCTCGCGGAGGTGTCGCCATTGCGGATCATCCTCGGCGGGACCGTAGACCTCGGTTCTGGCGGTGCCGGCACCGACGAGGATGACATCTGCCAAGGCCCGGTTGAGGGCGAACAGCTGTTTGTCGATGTCATTGCCCAGGCCTCCCGCGTGACCGGCAACGGTCGCGGCGCCATCGACCGAAGCCACGAACACTGCCCGCACCCACTGGTCTGCTTCGCCGGGGAAGACCAAGGCATCGTGCAGGCCCACATCCTTCACCTGGTCAGGGAAGAGCCGGTTGATCCTCGGAATCTCGGTCATCGTCACCTCGCATCATCACACTGGCGTTCAGCGTTTGAGTCTACGCGCGAACAGAACGGAGATGGGGCAGTGTGCTTCCGCCTTGCGTCTGACTTCTTCCGTCTTAGACTGAAATCAGGCCGACAGATCGGCACACAGGTCAGTACGGCGGACAGCTCAGTTGGGCAGAGAGGGAGGACGATCATGTCAGAGGCACATCAGGTCCAGGTTCGGCGGATCTACGATGATCCGGTCAACAGCGACGGGACTCGAATCCTCGTCGACCGCATCTGGCCGCGCGGAATCAGCAAGGACAAGGCCGCTCTCGATGACTGGCTGAAGGATCTCGCGCCCTCGACCGATCTGCGCAAGTGGTACTCACACGATCCCGACAAGTTCGACGAATTCTCCCGGCGTTATCAGGAGGAACTGGACGACGATGACCATGCCGAGGCCCTCACACAGCTCAAGGAATACGCGCAGAAGAACAAACTCACCCTCCTGACCGCCTCGAAGCGCGATGACATCAGCGACGCGACGGTGCTGAAGAAGGTACTCGACGAAAAATAGTCGCCGCACGCGTTACGACAGCGTGCAGATCGCGGCTGAATCACCACGATTGGACAGGGGCATGACATGAGCGAGACAGGGCCAGAGGCGCAGACAACCACGCCTCATATGCAGGGCGCCGAACCGAACGAACAGACCATCGAACCGGACACACGAGATTGGGCAGACGTGCTCGAGGCCGGGTGCGCCGAGTGCGGGTTCACCGGCGATGAGGATGTCAGCGCGGTACCTGGCTATGTCTTGGCGTCCGCGGAGACCTGGGACGAGGTCCTGGGCCGGGAGAATATCGGCATTCGGCCCCGACCGGACCGGTGGTCGGACGTGGAATATGCGGCTCATGTGCGCGATATCCTCGATCTGTTCCGCGAACGCACGCAACTGATCGTCTCGCAGTCGGCTCCGACCCTGCCGAACTTCGACGGCGATGCCGTGGCCATCGAGTCCGACTACCGACACCAGAACCCCGCCGAGGTTGCCGCTGGCTTGAGAGCGGCCGCGTTGGCCTATGCGGCTGATCTGGCTCAGATCACCGACGAACAGTGGGAACGCACCGGCTACCGCTCCGATGGACGCGAGTTCACGGTGACCTCACTGACCCGCTACGGTCTGCACGAACTCAGGCACCACCTGCAGGATGTCGGTGCCTGAACCGGCATAGTGCCATTCACAGCCGAAGGTGGACACATTAATCTGTGGATATGGGACTGGAATGGGAGCAGCTCGTCGTCGATGCCCACGATCCGCATGTACTCGGCCACTGGTGGGCAGAGGCCCTCGGGTGGATTGTCGTCGATGAGGACGAGGACGAAGTGGAGATCAGAGCCGAGGAACACGCTCTCCCGGGCCTTCTCTTCGGAGTCGACCCGGAGACCAAGACCGTGAAGAATCGCCTTCACCTCGACTTTCGTCCCGAAGACCAGGCCGCCGAAGTGGATCGACTGCTCGCTCTCGGCGCCCGACGAGCCGATGTGGGGCAGCCCGAGGACGAACCCTGGGTTGTCCTGGCCGATCCGGAAGGCAACGAATTCTGCGTGCTCTCGTCTCGCAGGAAGTAGTGCGTGGGCGCATCCGGCAGAACAATCCTGGACCCTGTCTGCCTGACGGCTTCGGTGCCCGAGCTCTTCCTCAGAAGAAGACGCCCCACACCAGAACAGCGATGACGACGAGGATGAACAGCAGCGACCACGGGCTCCCGTAATTGAGCGACCATCCGATGCCGACGCGCTTCGGAACTAAGAACGAAGGGTCCCGGGGACAGAAGTAGAAGATTCCGAGCTTCCAGTTCGCATCATCATGGCGAAGCTGCTTCCTGCGTTCCTTGCTCACTGAGCTCATGCGTGTTCCCTTCTTCGCCGAGGACAGCTCGCCCGGGCGTCCCACTCGGAATAGCGCCATCGTTCCTTGCCGTCACGTTACACCTGTTGTCAGCGACCAGCGAGGTCAGAACAGCCCAGAACGTGCTCCAAAAGTTTATTGGACAGAACTGTCCAAAATAATCTAGGCTGGCACCATGGGCAGGAAGAAGAGCTTCGACGAGCAGACGGTGATCAAGGCAGCCATCGCCGTCTTCAGCGAACACGGATACACCGGCACCGACGTCGGCCTGGTCTGCGAACGTGCGAACATCGGCCGATCAAGCTTCTACAACACCTTCGACAGCCTCGATGCCCTGTTCCTGCGGGCACTGCGCGAATACACAGCGTCCGGAACCTCGCTTCGTGAGGAGCTGCGCACAGGAACAGCACCGGCTCCGACGCTCATCATGCACCGCCTCGGCGGGGAACTGGCCAAACAGTGCGAGGACGATAAGCGGATCGGATGCCTGTCGGCCAACACCGCGGCCGAACTCGGACGCGAAGTCGACGCTGTGTGCACGATCCTCGATCCCGACCGCCAGGCCTGGCTGGAGGCTTACAGCATCGTCCTCGAGCGCGGACGGGTCGAGGGACACATCCGCCCCGATATCGACACGAAAGTGCACGCGGAGCTCATTTACAGCGTGCTCGCCGGTTTGAGGATCGCTGCTCGGGTCATGCCGGCTGACAACGTCCAGGCTCAGGCGAGCGCGTTCATCGAAGCACTGTGCACACCCGAGGGACTCACAGCACTTCACAACCACTCGGCACCCCACACATATGACGGCAATGCGCCCGGAGACCTCACCTCTACCGAAGGCAGCGCACAGTGACGACTTCGACTCAGACAAGAGTCCGTGCCCCGGCTCAGGTCTACCTCCTGGCAGCGGTGATCTTCTGTCTCGGCACCAGCGAGTTCATGATCGCCGGGATCCTCGAGCCCATCAGCGCGGATCTCCACGTCGGCATCCCGCAGGCCGGCCTGCTCATCACCGGATTCGCCGTGGGGATGATCGGCGGGGCACCAGCCATGGCGCTGCTGACGCTCAAGCTTCCGCGTCGGGCGACGATGATCATCTCGATCGTCGCATTCTCCGCACTGCACATCGTGGCAGCGCTGTCACCGACCTATGCGATCCTCATGGTCACCCGTGTCCTCTCAGCCATCGCCTGCGGCGGGTTCTGGGCCGTCGCCGCTGTCCATACGACGCGCATCGCCCCCGCCGAGGTGCATGGTCGTGCCCTGGCCAGCCTCGTCGGCGGCCTGACAGTTGCGAACCTCGTAGGCGTGCCCCTGGGCACCTGGGTGGGTACGCAGTACGGATGGCGGGCGACGTTCTGGGCCGTCGCGATCGTCACTGCTCTCGCAGCCGCCCTCATCGTGCTCACAGTTCGCAATACGAACGATCGCAACCCGACCGGCGAACACAGCGAGTCGAACCAGCATCTTCCCACGCTCCTCAAGGCGGAGATCTCAGCGTTCAAGGGCCCGCGAATCTGGCTGGCTCTGACAACGACCGCGCTCTTCCAAGCCTCGGTCTTCGCCGCCTTCTCCTACTTCTCGCCGCTGCTCACCCAGGTGGCGGGAATCTCGAACGACCTGGTCCCCGGAGTCTTGGCCGCCTTCGGCATCGGCGCCTTCATCGGGGTCGTCGTGGGCGGGCGATTCGCGGATCGGAACATCTTCGGCAATATCATCGGCAGCCTCGCTGCCCTGGCTCTCAGCCTCTTCGCCCTGTGGCTGGTGGCCGACACCGGTTGGGCGGCGATCGTCATGATCGTCCTCGTCGGCGCCAGCGGCTTCTCAATCGCGGGGGCGCTCAACGCCCGCGTGTTCCAGATCGCCGCACAGGCGCCGACGCTGGCGGCCAGCGTGAATACCTCGGCGTTCAACGTCGGCAATGCCATCGGGCCGGCGCTCGGTGCCGCAGTCATCGCGCTCGGCTGGGGGTTCAGGGCTCCTGTCGTCGTTGCGATCGGCCTCTCCCTGGCTTCCTTGGTCGTCGTCGCAGTTGCGATCCGGGTCGAGCGGGCCTGGAGTGCTCGCAATTGCGCCACGATGCCCGAGCAGTCGTCAGGCGCTGTCGTCTGACTGCGCCAGCTCGGAGTATTCCGCGAGCAGCCCCTGGAGCCGATCGGTCATGAACCGGTAGTACTCTTCCATCTGCTCGATCCGTCGGCGCTGGACATCTGGCAGTGTTCGCCCGTCTTCCTGCACCGACTCCGCGAAGTCCAGCAGCTGAACCGTGGCCCGGAATTGGTGGTCAAGGCAGCCGATCCACGCGTCTGACCTCCACCGATAGACGAACTGTCGCTGTCCTGGTTCCTTGAATCGTTCGATCACGCCGTTGTCGATGAGAAGCCGCGTGGTCTCGGAGACAGACCCCTTGCTGGCCTCGAGCGCCTCTTGCAGCTGTGGCATGCTCAGCGGCGAGTCGCTGAGCATGAGCACTCCGGCCGCACGACCGGCCATCGGGGGCCAGTTCATGGCCTCGCCGATCCGCCGACCGAAACTCTCGACCAGGGAAGCATTCACGCCTGTGGCACCTGTGTTCGCGAGCGCAGCCAAGTCGGTCTCCTTCGTAACAATTCACTTTGAACTGAACATTCACTATTGACTGAATGTTGTGATGTGCGTCATCGTAGTGGAAGTGCGGAATCGACCGCCACTGCCTCCCAAACTACTCGTTCTCAAGGAAGATGTGACGTGAAAGAAGAAATCTGGGACATCATCGTCGTCGGAGCCGGTTCGGCAGGGGCCGCGTTCGCCGTCCGTTCCGCGCAGCAGGGCAAGCGCGTTCTCCTCCTCGAAGCCGGTCGCGACTACCGATCGGCGGACATGCACGAGGCCTGGCGGTCACCGAATCCGGCCGTCCCACTCATGGATCCCGACGCCACCGAGGGCATGGTGTGGACGGATCTCAACGCCACGCGCACCGATGCGCAGCCGCCAGCGCCGTACTGGCGGGGGAAGGGGGTAGGAGGAAGCTCCTCGATCAACGGGCAGATCGCGATCCGTCCTCCGCTGGACGACTTCGACGAATGGGCGAACGCCGGGTGCGATGGATGGTCCGCCGAGGAGGTTCTTCCCTACTTCTCCAAGCTGGAGGACGATGCAGAGTTCGGTGGTGCCGACTATCACGGCACCACCGGGCCCACCCCGATCTTCCGCACTCCGCGCGAACGCTGGGGAGCGGTCGACGCGGCTCTGGCCGACTCGGCCCAGGCCGCCGGTCACCCATGGGCACCGGACGTCAACGCCCCGCAGGCCACCGGTGTCTCGCCCTACCCCATCAATTCCCGCGATTCTCGCCGGGTCAGTGTCAACGATGCCTACCTCGAAGGTGCACGTGAGCTGCCCAATCTGACCATCCTCGGCGAGGCCGTCGTCGACCGGGTCCTCTTCGAGGGCTCACGTGCCGTCGGTGTCAGTCTGATCTCCGAGGACGTCGCTGCGAATCGATACGCGGACACCATCGTCCTCAGCGCCGGGGTCATCCACTCACCGTCGATTCTCCTGCGATCCGGCATCGGTCCACGTCAGCAACTCGAATCTCTGGGCGTCGACGTCCTTGCCGATTTGCCGGTGGGGCAGGGTCTGCAGGATCATGCCATGGCCACGATCACTCTTCCGCTCAATGCCTCCGCCGGTCTCTCGTCACCGAACGATCGCCACACGAATGTGTGCGTGCGCTGGTCGAGCGATCCGGAGGAGGGCGACAACGATCTGATGTTCGTCTCGATGAACCAGAGCGTGATCTCCATGGCGACGGCGAACACCGGAGCGGAATTCGGCGCCTACGGTGTCTGGCTCAACCAGACCGACTCGCGTGGAACCGTGACGCTGACCTCGGCAGACCCCCGAGAACAGCCCGTGGTGGCAGAGAGGATGCTCTCCGAGGTCGGTGACCGTGCCCGCATGCGTCACGGGATCAGAAGCCTCGTGGGACTCCTCGACCAGGACGCGACTCGGTCCATCCTCGGCGGCTCCGTGCACGACTGCAACGCGGAGCTGTTCTCCGTCCTCGACGACGATGACGCACTGGATGCCCACCTGTTGGCCACCGTGGCCGACGCTCAGCACGGGACGAGCACCTGCCGAATGGGATCGGCCGATGACCCGACCACGGTTGTCGATTCCGACTGCCGCGTGCACGGATTCGAGAGCCTTCACGTCATCGACGCCTCGATCTTCCCCTCGGTGCCCCGGGCGAACACGAATCTGGCGTCCATCATGGTCGGCGAACTCATGGCCGACCGCACCCACTGACAATCCCTGACATCCACCCATTCCTGACAGCTATTGGAGACACGAACACAATGACCGCTGAGACCGATACGACAACTCTGCGCAACTTCATCGACGGCGCCTGGATCGACTCCCGCGACGATACCCTGCTGCAGGTGGTCAATCCCGCGACAGAGGAGACCATCGCCCGATTCCCCCGGGGCAGCGGTGCCGATGTCGACCACGCTGTCGCCGCCGCTCGCCGAGCTCAACCCGAGTGGCATGCGCTGAGCGTCGACGACCGCGTGGCACTGATCGTCGGCTGGGCCGATCGCATCGAAGCGCGCACGGACGAATTGGCGGAGCTCGAATGCCGCGAGATGGGAAAGCCCGTCGACGTCGGACGCGGCTTCATCGCGGCGGGAGTCGCGGGGCTGAGGGCCTCGGCACAGGAGGCTGCGAACTATGCCTTCGAATCCTCGAGCGATGATCCCGACGGCGGGCGCACGCAGATCCTCCGTCACCCCGTGGGAGTGGCTGCCGTGATCACGCCGTGGAACTTTCCCGTCACCATGGTCTTGGCGGCACTGGGGCCCTTGCTCGCCTCCGGCAATACTGTGGTCATCAAACCCTCCGAACGATCACCGCTGTCGACGGTGAAGCTGTTCGAGCTGCTCGATCTTCCCGCCGGAGTGCTCAACCTGGTGCTCGGCGATGTCCACGCCGGTCAGCCCTTGGCCGCTCACAACGACATCGACTTGGTGCACTTCACCGGTTCGGTCGCCGCAGGACGGAAGGTCGGTGCCGCCTCGGGGCTGGCCTTGCACCGTTCGACCCTTGAATTGGGTGGCAAGGATCCGGTCATCGTCGATGACGATGTCGACATCCCGTCCGTCGCCGAGGCGGTGGCCTTCGGATCCTTCGTCAACACTGGTCAGATCTGCACCTCGATGGAACGCATCTACGTCCACGAAGCCATCGCTGCCGAGTTCGTCGACGAACTGGTCAAGGCTGCCGAGGCCTACGCCTTCGGTGACGGGCTGGAGCCTGGAGTCATGATGGGCCCCCTGGTCGACGACCGGCAGCGAGACATCGTCCGCTCACAGGTCGCCGATGCCGTCTCACAGGGTGCCACCGTGCGCATCGGCGGAGAGATTCCCGACCACACCGGATACTTCTACCCAGCGACGGTCATCACCGGAGTCGAGGATTCGATGTCGCTCATGACCGAGGAAACCTTCGGCCCCGTCGCGCCGATCGCTGTCGTGTCGACCTTTGCTGAAGGAGTGGAGCGGGCATCCCGTTCGGCCTTCGGCCTGGCCGCCACAGTGTATTCGCACAATGCCGACCATCTCGAGCAGGCCAAGCACATTCCCGCCGGGGTCATCTGGATCAACCAGTGGCAGGGAGATGGGGGCGTGCGCACCTATGAGCCGGCTCGGGCCAGCGGGATGGGAGCCACAGGCACCACGGCGTCCTTCGATGCCGCGACCCGTCCCTCGACGATTCGAATCGCACCCGAGAGCTCCTGATACTCACGTCCGGGCAGTGATCGAAACAGCCGTGAGTCTCACCCCGCCGGCAAGAGTATGAGACGGACTTGCCCTTGTGGAATGCGCACGTCATTGTTCTTGTTGAGACTACAAGCCGATTCGTACGTGCGAGAGGACGTTCTATGAGCAAGTTCGCAGTGACAAATGCCAACACCGGTGAGGTTGAGGAGGAGTTCGCCTCCGTCCCCAAGGAAGAGATCCCCGGTTACATCGATCGCGCCCACGATGCCCACCTTGCGTGGAAGGAGACGCCGCTGCATGAGCGCTCCGCGATCCTGCGGAAGTTCGCCGACCTCGTCGATGCCAATGCCGATGAGATGACCGACATCATCGGCCGTGAGATGGGCAAGGTCAAGAAGCAGGGCCTCGGCGAAGTGGACAAGGTCGCTCGCACGGCCCGCTGGATGGCCGACAACGCCGCCACTCACCTGGCCCCCACACAGCTCGCTGCCGCAGGTGCGGCCAGCAGCTACGTCCGCCACCAGCCGCTGGGCGTTCTGCTGGGCATCATGCCGTGGAACTTCCCCTATAACCAGATCGCCCGCTTCGTGCTGCCCAACCTCATGGTCGGCAATGCGATCATCATGAAGCAGGCCTCGATCTGCCCGAAGTCCTCGCAGTACTTCGAGGATCTCCTCACCGAGGCGGGTCTTCCCAAGGGCGTGTACCAGAACATCTACCTCGACAGCTCGCACGCCGAGGAGGTCCTCAAGGACTTCCGCGTCAAGGGCTTCTCGCTCACCGGCTCCGAAGGCGCGGGCGCTTCCGTTGCTTCCATCGCCGCGAAGTACTACAAGCGTGCCGTCCTCGAGCTCGGCGGCAACGACCCCGCCGTCGTCCTCGACTCCAAGGACGTGCCGGCACTGGCCAAGAAGCTCGTCGGCCTGCGACTGGCGAACGCCGGTCAGGTCTGCACCTCGCCCAAGCGCATGATCGTCGTCGATGACCTCTACGACGAGTTCCTCGCCGAGGCCGTCAAGGCCGCCGAGGCGACGAAGGTCTCGACCTTCGACGACCCCGAGGTCGGCATGGGCCCGGTCTCATCCGAGGGTGCTCGCGATGACATCGTGGCTATGATCGACAAAGCCGTGTCCGATGGTGCCACGCTGCACACCGGTGGCGAGAAGCTTGACCGTCCCGGCTGGTTCATGTCGCCGGCCGTGATCTCCGATATCGATCCGAAGTCGGACCTCGGCTGCAACGAGCTCTTCGGACCCGCGGTCATGGTCTACCGGGCCAAGGACGAAGAGGATGCGCTGCGTTTGGCCAATGACACCGAATACGGCCTCATGAGCTCGGTGTGGACCGATGACCTCGAGAAGGGTGAGCGCTTCGGTGCCAAGGTCAACGCCGGAATGACGCTGATCAACTCCCATATGGAATCGGGACCGGAATACCCGTTCGGCGGAATCAACCGCTCGGGCTACGGCCGCGAGAATGCGCAGTGGGCATTCCAGGCGTTCACGAACGAACACCTCATCCGCGTCCACGCCTGAAATACGGCCCCTGACAGTCAGGCGGCTTCCAGGCGGCCTGACTGTCAGGGAATGAACCTCTCGATAAACGAATAGATGAAGGTCCCGCCGGCAACGTCCATATCGTTGCCGGCGGGACCTTCTTTACGAGTGCTGTCTCAATAGCTTCTCGAGTGGAGGTAAGGGGACTCGAACCCCTAACCCTCTGCTTGCAAAGCAGATGCGCTACCAATTGCGCCATACCCCCTCTGGGCACAGACCGACTTTACCCGTTTGAACAGTGCATGCGCAATCAGGCGAGAACTGCAAAGATCCGTTCAGGCGCATCACCACACACTCAGCACCCCTGACCTTCGACCCGGTATCGGCGACCTTCGTGAAACCCTCCTTCGCGAACATCGCCCGCGTGTCTGGGTAGGTGAAGGCCGGTGCCAGCTTTTCGGGGGTGTCGACGGGGTGGGCCTTGATCACCTCGGTTCCGGTATCCCACGCGAAGCCGATTGCGCCCCGCAGAAGTCACTGACCTATTCCCTGTGTTCGTTTCTCGCCTATACGTGGCATCGAGAGCGTGCCAGAGCAGCACCGGACTGCGGCAGTGACCGAATCTACTCACCGAAGATTCTCATACAGGCCCCTGATATGTTGAGTCATCGACTCGATCACCGGTTCGCCTCGGCGAATTTGCTGTTGCCTTCGCCTCCCCTCCAATGGTTTCGATCTGAAGCGCCAGCGTTTCGATCGCCTGTTCGAGGGCATGGATGTGGGCGACGGTGGCCGATTGGTTCTCCTCCGCATCCGTCGAGACCTTTTCGACGATCCAGGAGGCCAGCGTCCCGGTGACGACACCGAGAAGGGCAATCCCACCAAGCATGAGGAAGACGGCGAGCACCCGACCAAAACCGCTCACGGGTGCCATATCCCCGTAGCCAACCGTGGTCACGGTGACGAAGGCCCACCAGATCGCATCGCCGAAGGAATTGATCGCCGATTCGGTTCCGCGTTCGGCGTCGAGGACGGCGAGCGACGCGGCATACACGAGCAGTGCCGACGCCGAGGCGGTGTAGATGAGGATCCGACCACGCACAGCAGTGCCGACGGTGCGGTTGAGGACGTGCAGGACCGTGATGGCGCGCAGGACGCGCAGGGGCCGCAGCAACGGCAGTACGATCACGGCGAGATCGAAGAGATGGTGACGGAACCAGTCCCAACGGTGTTCGGCGAGCCAGAGGCTGACCACGTAGTCGATGACGAAGACGAACCACGAGATGATGACCAAGGCCAAAGCGATCTCGGCATGTGTGCCGGTGGGCTGTCCGATCACCTGCCAGCTGTAGACGCCGAGGAAGATGAGCGCGGCGACCACGAGTGGCCATTCCATGATGTGCTGCCAGCGTTTCGAATTCACGACGACGACTCTAGTTCAGGTTCTGTCCGCCGCGCCACGCCTGCAGGTGGGCAGGCGCGCAAGTGGCGGGAACCGTGGCTAGCTCATTCAGAGATCACGTGGCAGGTGTCTCCGGAACCAGAGGGGCCGCCTCGCTGGGGGTCTCTTCCTGGTCTTCGGGCTTCTTGATGAAGAACGACAGAACCACGGGCACCAGAGCGATGATTGCGGCCAACAGGAACGCGTTATGAGCACCGGGTGCACCGGATTCCGCCACCGAACGTCCTGCCGCCTCACCGGAGTGAAGGGCGGAGGAGTAGATGGAGATGAGAAGCGCGGTTCCTGCGGCTCCTGCCACCTGCTGCATGGTGTTGAGCGCCGCGGATCCGTGCGAGTAAAGTTTCGGCTCCAGCGACCCCAGTGAGGCGGAGAACAGGGGTGTGAACGACGCCGCCAGTCCCAGCGACATCACGGTCTGGATGACGACGAGCACCCAGGTGGGCGTCCCCACCCCGACCATGGAGTAGGAGAACATCGACGCAGCGATCATGACCGAGCCCGGGATCAGCAGGGTCCTGGGACCACGCGCGTCGTAGATGCGTCCCATGATCGGAGCGAGAACGCCCATGAGAATGGATCCCGGCAGGAGGACGAGGCCCGACTGGGTGGCGTTGAGGCCGGCGACGTTCTGCAGGTACAGCGGAAGCAGGGAGAAGGTGCCGAACATGGCCAGCGAGACGACGGCCATGATGACGACCGCGATGACGTAGTTCTTTGCGGAGAAGACACGCAGGTCCAGCAGCGCCCGGTCCTCCTTCTGCAGCGTCAGCTGACGCCATGCGAACAGGGCCAGGAACACGAGACCGGCAACGATGGCAGTCCACGCGGAGGTGGTGGAGGCACCTCCACCATCGCCCCCCTGACCGCCGCCGAACTGGCTCAGGCCGAACACGATTCCGCCGAATGCGAAGACAGAGAGCACGACGGAGACCACGTCGATGGGCGCATGGGTGCTCTCACCCAGGTTGGTCATCCACTTCGCACCCAGCCCGAGGGCGACGAGCGCGATCGGCAGGACGATGGCGAAGAGCCAACGCCACCCGAGCGAGTCGAGCACAATGCCTGACATCGTCGGACCGATTGCAGGGGCCAGCGAGATGACGAGGCCGACCCGGCCCATCATCCGACCGCGCGAATGCGGCGGGACGACATTCATCATCGTCGTCATCAGCAGCGGCATCATGATGCCAGTGCCTGCGGCTTGGACCACGCGTCCCACAAGCAGGACGGTGAAGCCCGGAGCGACGAGACAGATCAGGGTGCCGGTCGAAAACAGGATCATCGCGGCCAGGAAGATCTGACGGGTCGTGAAACGCTGCAGCAGGAATCCCGTCGTGGGAATGACAACGGCCATGGTCAGCATGAACGCGCTGGTCAGCCACTGCCCGAGTTCCGGAGGAATTCCGAGCGAAGCGTTGAGCTCCGGAATCGCGATGGCCATCGTCGTTTCGTTGAGGATCGCGACGAAGGCGGCCACCAGCAACAGCCAGATCACCCGCATACCGGCAGGGTCGATTGCGGAATCAGATGTCTCGTGCGGGTGGGCTTGTGAGCTGTCGCGGGACAAGGAAATACTCCGATCAGAGATGAGAATGAGCCGCCGGGGTAGGGCGGAAGCACTCGTCGACAATCCAGTCAACGGCAATTCAGGTTAGCTTATTCCGCTCGCCGTGAGATATATGGATGCCCCCACAATTCGGGGAAAACCAACTTCTCGTTGACCTGACCACGTGCAGCAGATGCCGCTGACCACATGCGCCCAGCTGCCACCGACGGGAGGAGAGGGGGGAAGCCGCTACAGCACGAAGGCTCCGAACCGATTCGGTCCGGAGCCTTCGTCATCTGGTGGAGGTAAGGGGACTCGAACCCCTAACCCTCTGCTTGCAAAGCAGATGCGCTACCAATTGCGCCATACCCCCAGAAGGGACTCACCCTCACACCGTGTCGGTGTGTTCGGACCATTCGGCTTGGGCACTCTGATTGCTGTGCCGCCACCGGAAGAAAACTCCGAGTCCCACAAGTGTGAGACCGCTGAGAATCCATTTCTTCATGATCCTCCTCGAAAGGATGTGGGCCTACCTGGACTTGAACCAGGGACCTCTTCGTTATCAGCGAAGCGCTCTAACCGCCTGAGCTATAGGCCCTTTTCAGGGGGTGAACCCGAGGTAAAACGATACCCAACGGGTCATTCCAACACAAATCGGCTGACAGTGACTCGCCTCACATGAACTCATCATACGCCGAAAACAGACCGTGAACTGCCTGGCGACGATCCGGAATCCCGGTCAGGGCATCCGGGTCGCCGTCAGGCAGTGGGCGCGTTGTGGAGCAGATGAGAGCCGATGCAGACTGCTGTCGGTCTCAGTCGTCGGTCAGGGTCAGATGGAATCCACCCGCGATGAGGGAGCCGATGTTGTAGATGAACGCGGCCAGAGTGGACAGAGCCGTCATCAGCACGATGTTGATGACTGCGATGATGAAGCCGGCCGCAACGACCCGACCGAATCCGAAGATTCCAATGATCTGCTCTGCCGATTCGGCTCCTGCGAGCTCAGTCATCGTATCTTCCAGACCGCCCATCACGCCTGTTGCTTGGAGAACGACCCAGAGCACGATGAAAGCCACGATGGTGGCGATGCCGATGGCCACGGACATGAGGAACGACATCTTCATGACCGACCACGGATCCACCGCTGACACGGTGAGGCGAACCGTTCGCGGGCCCTTCTTCTTTTTGTTGCCCTTGCCGCTTTCGACCATGTTCTTGACGCCCATTTTCACGCCGCCGGAGCTGGCGCGAACGGTGTTGGCAGTTGCTCCCATCGCCGAGGTGGCCGGGCCGCTTCCCGACGTGGACTTCTGCGATCCGGTTGCCTGACTCGAGGCAGCGGAGCCGCCGGAGGCGGTCCCTGCAGAGGGCTGTCCAGCCGCAGCCGAACCGCCCGAAGGCTGCCCGGCCGAAGGAGCCCTGTTGGGCTTCGGTGAGGCCTTGGGAGCAGGAGGAGTCACCACCCGGGTCTTATCGGGTGCTGTGCCCGAGTTGCCGGAGCTCTTCGAGTCGCCGGGGGCATTCGACTCGCTGGGGGCATTCGACTCGCCGGAGCCGGTCGCATCAGCCTGATCCGCGTCCTTCGCCGATCCTGCCGTCAAGCGGGTGGAACCACTGGACGTGCGTATGACCTTGCCTGAGCCTGGCTGTTTGTCGTCACTCACTCTTCCACATCCTCGCCGCCGGTTTGAGGCTCTGCGTCCTCGCCCTCCGGTTCCTCAGCTTCTTCGTCTAGCTCTTCGACCACGGTCGCGGGTCCTCGCGTTACTGCGATAATACGGTCATTCTTGCCCGGTTTCGCGAACACCACACCCATCGTGTTGCGTCCCTTTGCCGGAACCTCATCGATATTCGACCGTACGATCTTACCGCGTTCCATGACGACGAGGACTTCTTCTCCCTCGTCGACAATGAGTCCGCCCACCAAGTCTCCGCGCTGTTCCGTGATCTTGGCAACCCGGATTCCCAGGCCGCCACGGCCCTGCAGGCGGTATTCGTCGACCGGAGTCCGCTTCGCATAGCCGCCCTCTGTCACGACGAAGACGAAGGTGTCCGGCTGGATGACATCCATGGTCAGCAGCTCGTCATCGTCCTTGAACTTCATTCCGCTCACGCCGCCGGTGACTCGACCCAGCGGACGAATCGAATCGTCGTCGGCAGCAAACCGGATCGACATTCCCTTGCGGGAGATCATGAGCAGATGATCATCGGCGCTGACGATCCGCGCCGACACCAGCTCATCCGGCTGACCCTTGTACTCACGGAGGTTGATCGCGATGACGCCGCCCGTGCGGTTCGAGTCGTACTCGCTCAGACGGGTCTTCTTCACGACGCCGGACTGCGTGGCCAGGATGAGGAAATCAGCTTCCTCGTAGTCTCGGATCGAGAGCACCTTGGCGATCGTCTCGCCCGGCTGCAGAGCAAGCAGATTCGCCACGTGCTGGCCCTTGGCATCTCGCGACCCCTCGGGGAGCTCATAGGCCTTGGCCCGGTAGACGCGCCCGGTGTTCGTGAAGAACAGCAGCCAATTGTGCGTGGAGGTGACGAAGAACTGTTCGACGACGTCGTCTCCACGCAGGTTTGCGCCCTTGATGCCCTTTCCGCCACGGTGCTGAGCGCGATACAGGTGGTTCTGGGTGCGCTTTGCGTATCCACCGCGGGTGATGGTGACGACGACCTCTTCCTCCGGAATCAGGTCTTCCATCGAGACATCGCCGTCGAATCCGGCCAGGATCCTGGTCCGGCGATCGTCACCGTAGCGGTCGACGATCTCCTCGAGTTCTTCGGACACGATCTCGCGCTGCCGAGAGGGAGTCGCAAGGATGTATTTGAACTCGGCGATCTGCTGTTCGATCTTGTCGGCCTCTTCCTGGATCTTCAGGCGTTCCAGGGCGGCCAGACGGCGCAGCTGCAGATCGAGAATGGCATTGGCCTGAATCTCATCGACTTCGAGGAGCTCCATCAGCCCGGTACGAGCCTCATCGGACGAGGGTGAACGACGGATCAGCGCAATGACCTCGTCGAGGGCATCGAGTGCCTTGAGATAGCCGCGCAGGATATGCGCGCGCTCCTCGGCCTTGCGCAGACGGAATTCGGTGCGACGGACGATGACTTCGATCTGGTGTTTGACCCACAGGCGCAGGAAGGAATCCAGGCTGAGGGTGCGCGGCACGCTGTCGACGATCGCCAGCATGTTCGCAGAGAAGTTCTCCTGCAGTGACGTGTGCTTGTAAAGGTTGTTGAGCACGACCTTCGCCACCGCATCACGCTTGAGCACGATGACCAGACGCTGTCCGGTGCGTCCCGAAGACTCGTCACGGAGGTCGGCGATGCCGGCGACCTTGCCGTCCTTGACGTAGGAGGCGATCTTCGCGGCCAGGGTGTCGGGGTTGACCATATGCGGCAGCTCCGTGACGACCAAGCAGGTGCGTCCCTGGATCTCCTCAACCTCGACGACAGCACGCTGTGTGATCGAGCCGCGACCGGTGCGGTACATGTCCTCGATGCCCTTGCGGCCCAGGACCGTCGCAGCCATCGGGAAGTCGGGACCCTTGACGATGCCGAGCAGCGCCTCCAGCGCCTCTTCTTTGCTGGATTCGGGGTGGGAGAGCAGCCACTGCGCGCCGGTTGCAACCTCGCGCAGGTTGTGCGGAGGGATGTTCGTGGCCATGCCCACGGCGATACCCGAGGAACCGTTGACCAGCAGGTTCGGGAACCGCGAGGGAAGAACCGTCGGCTCCTGGTTGCGACCGTCGTAGTTGTCCTGGAAGTCGACGGTCCCCTCGTCGATGTCCCTGACCATCTCCATAGCCAGAGGAGCCATCTTGCACTCGGTGTAACGGGGGGCGGCAGCGCCGTCATCACCCTGTGAGCCGAAGTTGCCCTGTCCAGCGACGAGCGGGTAGCGCATCGTCCACGGCTGCACGAGGCGGACCATGGCGTCGTAGATCGCCGTATCACCGTGCGGGTGATACTGGCCCATGACGTCGCCGACGACGCGTGAGCACTTGGAGAAGTTGCGGTCCGGCCGGTAGCCGCCGTCGAACATCGCGTACAGCACACGCCGGTGGACGGGCTTGAGCCCGTCACGGATGTCGGGCAGGGCACGTCCGACGATCACGCTCATCGCATAATCGAGGTACGACCTCTGCATCTCGAGATTGAGATCAACCTGTTCGATACGGTTGATTTCGGTTCCGATGTCGTTTTCGTCAGCCAATGTGGGCTCTTCCCTTGTGTCTTGGCCCGCGCAGCAGGGCGGTGATTGAGTTCATGAGAGTCTGTAGGCCCGTCGGCTCCCGGCGGTGGCCGGGAACCGACGGTGAGGATCAGATGTCGAGGAAGCGAACGTCTTTCGCGTTCTCTTGGATGAAGCGTCGGCGCGAATCCACGTCATCGCCCATGAGGACTGTGAAAATCTCGTCGGCGACGATCGCATCGTCGAGCGACACCTGCTTGAGCAGCCGATGGTCGGGATCCATCGTGGTCTCCCACAGCTCCGAATAGTTCATCTCGCCCAAGCCCTTGTAGCGCTGAATCGCCATGTCCTTGGGCAGGCGTTTGCCCGCCGCTCGACCAGCTTCCAGGAGACCATCGCTTTCCTTCTCGGTGTAGGCGAACTCGTGAGGAGAGTTCGACCACTTGAGCCGATACAGCGGAGGAGTCGCCAGGTACACGTAGCCGTGCTCGATGAGCGGCTTCATGTAGCGGAAGATCAGCGTCAGCAGCAGCGTCGTGATGTGCTGACCATCGACGTCGGCGTCGGCCATGAGCACGATCTTGTGGTAACGGAGCTTGTCGAGATCGAACTCTTCGCCGATGCCGGTGCCGAAGGCGGTGATCATGGCCTGGACCTCATTGTTGCCCAGAGCCCGGTCGAGTCGTGCCTTCTCCACGTTGAGGATCTTGCCGCGCAGCGGCAGGATCGCCTGGGTATTCGGATTGCGCCCCTGTGTTGCGGAGCCGCCTGCGGAGTCGCCCTCGACGATGAATACTTCGGAGATCGTCGGGTCTTTGGACTGGCAGTCCTTGAGCTTGCCGGGCATGCCCGAGGACTCGAGCAGTCCCTTGCGCCGGGTGGCTTCGCGGGCCTTGCGCGCAGCCAGTCTCGCCTGGGATGCCTGGAGTCCCTTGCGGACGACGTCCTTGGCCTGCGCCGGGTTGGATTCCATCCAGTGCCCGAGTTCATCGCGGACTACCCGCTGGACGAAGCCCTTGACCTCCGAGTTGCCCAGCTTCGTCTTCGTCTGGCCCTCGAACTGGGGATCGCCGAGCTTGACCGAGATGACTGCGGTCAGACCTTCACGGATGTCATCGCCGGTGAGGTTGGCGTCCTTTTCCCGCAGGAGCTTCTGTTCGCGGGCGTAGTTGTTGATCAGCGAGGTCAGCGCCGTGCGGAAGCCCTCTTCGTGGGTGCCGCCCTCATGGGTGTTGATGACGTTGGCGTAGGTGTGGACCGATTCGCTGTACGATGTCGTCCATTGCATGGCGATCTCGAGAGAGAGCGTCTCTTCGGCTTCCTCGGCCTCGAAGACGATGACGTCCGGGTGGACGAGATCGGTCTTCTTCGTCGAGTTCAGGTACTGCACGTAGTCGAGCAGACCGTGTTCGTAGTAGTACGTGGCCTCACGCGGCTTCGCCTCTGCTTCTTCGTCCTCGTCGATCTGGACGTTGTCCTCGTCGATCTGGGCGTGGCGTTCGTCGGTGAGGCTGATCTTCATGCCCTTGTTGAGGAACGCCATCTGCTGGAACCGCGCACGCAGGTACTCATAGGAGAAGTCCGTGGTCTCGAAGATCGTCGAGTCCGGCCAGAAGGTCACCATCGTCCCGGTCTCGGATGTCTCTTCGCCACGTCTGAGCTCTCCGGTGGGTACGCCACGTTCGAAGTCCATGTTCCAGACGTAGCCATCGCGGCGGACCTCGACCTGAAGACGCTCGGACAGCGCATTGACGACTGTCGAACCCACACCATGGAGGCCACCGGCCACGGCGTAGCCGCCTCCGCCGAACTTGCCTCCGGCGTGCAGAATGGTGAGGATCACCTCGACGGTGGGCTTTCCTTCGGTGGGGTGCATCGCCACCGGCATGCCGCGCCCGTCATCGACGACTCTCACGCCGCCGTCGGTGAGGATCGTCACCTCGATGTGATCGCAGTACCCGGCCATCGCCTCGTCGACGGAGTTGTCGACGATTTCCTGAACCAGGTGGTGGAGACCGCGTTCCGAGGTCGAACCGATATACATGCCAGGTCGCTTGCGAACTGCTTCGAGACCCTCGAGTACCGTAATATCCCCGGCATCGTAATGGGGCAGATCCTCGGTCGTCATATGACTCCTTGTAAGAGTGGGCGCTAACAGCTTCCCATTCTACCGCGCCAGCGCCAGAAATGCCCGTAAGCGGCCCATTAAGGTGCATTTCCGGATTTTCGAAGCCTCGGATGTACCCCCGGGCACGAAAGGGACCGGCTATCGCCGTTTAAGGCCTTCTATCGTTCTTCGCATTCTGTCTCCGCGCAGACTCAGGAATTCATCTGCTGAACCCCGCCCGACCCTCATCGTTCGGGTGAGCTTGCCGACTCAGCCGAAGGTGTCGCGTGGTCCACGGCCGGATACGCTGCGCCGACCCTTCTTGAAGGTCCGGCCCCGCGGTCCGCGGATCTCGATCTCCGTGATCGTCTGCGAACCGAGCCCGGCCTCCAACGCTCTCAGGATGGTCGGTTTGAGCACCCGCAGCTGTGTCGCCCAGGTCGTCGAATCCGCGGCGATGATGAGCAGTGGAGGAGAGAAGTCGACGGGTTTGCAGTGCATCGCCACCTGTTCTCCCACCAGCTCGGGCCACCGGCCCAGCACCTTGCCGATGTCGATCGACGAGGACCAGCCGCGAGCGGAGATGAGCTTTCCGAGTGCCGACGAGATCGCTGCGGGATCGCGTTTGTCCTTGCCCGCCGAGGTGTAGACGGCTTCACCACGCAGTCGTGACCGTCGGCGGCTGCGGACGAACTTCGCCTCTGTTGCCTCCATCCGACGCACGCGGTCGAGGGCTTCGAGGGCCGCGACCGGAGTAGAGGTGTCCTTCTCGATGCCGCTCATGGAAGCAGTCGCTCCTGCCCGATCTTTCGCCCCTCCAGCCCCTCGGGCAGGTCTGCGTCGACGGCCGCGGTGATGAATACCTGCTCGGCTGCGGTGATCCGCGATGCCAGTCGGCTGCGACGACCGGTGTCGAGTTCGGCGAAGACGTCGTCGAGGACGAGGACCGGCTGTTCGGCAGCAGACCCGGCATCGGAACTGAGCAGATCCCATCCCGCCAGCTGCATCGCCAGGGCCAGCGACCAGGTCTCGCCATGTGAGGCGTAGCCCTTCGCCGGATGATCGCCGATCGTCAGCGCCAGATCGTCGCGACCGGGACCGTGCAGGGTCAGACCGCGTTCGATCTCAGTGGTGCGTCTTCGTTCGAGGGCGGCCAGCAGGAGCTCTCTGCATTCGGCTGCGGACTCGGCCTGCGAATAGTCGATACGCGAATCGTAGCGAGCCTTGATTCCCTGCCGTTCCAGCCGCGCATCGGCAGCGATATAGGCGAAGTTGTTCTGCAGCGGTTCAACGATGTCGGCGAGGATCTTTCGCCGCCCGAACACCAGCTCTGAGGCGGAGTCCGCGTAGGCCATGTTCCAGATGTCCAAGGTTGCCTCGAGGCCGGGGTCGCGGTCCTCGCGCAGGCGCTTCAGCAGTGCATTGCGCTGCTTGAGCGCACGTTCGAAATCCGTGATCACCGAGGCGTAGCGCGGATTGCGCGACACGACCAAGGTGTCGATCCAGGACCGTCGTTCCGCTGGTTCGCCCCGGACGAGGCTGAGATCCTCCGGCGCGAAGACCACGCAGGAGACGAGTCCCAGAATCTCTTTCATCTTCACAGGTGTTCGGTTGACCCGTGCCCGATTGGCGCCCTTCGACTGGATCGAGACTTCGACTGTGGCATGACGCTGATCGCGGTTGACCAGAGCCGATACGGTGGCCGTCTGCGAGGACTCGTTGACCAGCGGAGCATCGAAGGCCACCCGGTGAGAGCGCTGATGGGCCAGATACCCGATGGCTTCGACGATATTGGTCTTGCCCGTCCCGTTGTCGGCCACGAATGTGGTGACTCCGGGTTCGAACTCGAGGTCGAGTTCAGGATAGGACCGGTAGTTGCGCAGTGAAAGTCGGGATATCCACATTCAGATACGTGTTGGCATGAGCAAGTATCGATACGACTCGTCGGCCGACGATTCCAGATCCTTCTGTCCTGAGATGATGACGGGTTTCATCGGCTGTGTGAACGAGAAGTTCACGTACGGGCTCTCGATTGCGGCCAGACCTTCGGCGATGTAGTGCGGGTTGAAGCCGACGGTGATCGACTCGCCCTGCAGCACAGCCTCGACGGCCTCCGATGCTTGAGCATCGTCACCGGTTCCGGCGTGAAGGGTGAGCATCCCATCGCTGACCTCGAACCGCAGTGGAGTGTTTCGTTCGGCGACGAGGGAGACACGACGGACTGCTTCGCGCAGCACGCCCGTTTCGACGATCGCGTGGATCGGCACGGAATCGGGGAACAGAGAACGTACCTTGGGGTATTCGCCCTCGACGAGCAGTGACGTCGTGACCCGTCCCGCCGAGGTGAAGGAGATGAGATCCTTGCCCGCATCGTTGCTCAGACCGACCGTGACATCGCCGCCGAGTGACTTGGACACATCGGAGAGTGTGCGTCCGCGCAGAAGCGCGACAGCGGAGACGTCGGGGCGGCCGGGGTTCCAGGTGAACTCACGAACGGCGAGCCGATAGCGGTCGGTGGCCAGGAGGGTGACCTTCTCGCCTTCGATCTCGACGCGCACGCTGGTCAGAATCGGCAGTGTGTCATCCTTCGACGTTGCGATCGTGACCTGAGAGACGGCGTTCTGGAATTCGCCGGCGGCAACGGTTCCCGAAGCGTCGGGGACCTGAGGCAGGGCTGGGTATTCTCCCACCGGCATCGTCATCAGCGAGAAGCGAGACGAGCTGCACGTGACGTCGACCTTCGAATCGATCTGTTCAAGGGTGACTTCCTGATTCGGAAGCGCCTTGGAGATATCGGCGAGGAGTCGTCCGGAGACCAGCACAGTGCCGGCAGTGACGACATCGGCTGCGATTTCGACTCGGGATGAGACTTCGTAGTCGAAGACGGACAGACGGACGGTCCCACCAGCCTCGGCGGTGATGAGGATGCCGGTGAGAACCGGTGCGGACGGACGACTGGGGAGAGTCTTGGTAGCCCAGGTCACTGCATCGGCAAGGACGTCGCGGTTGACTTTGAACTTCAGGGGAGATGTTTCGGCGTTCACTTTACTCCTTCGGGGTGGCCACCCGACGTACTCAAGACACTGGCGTGAGGTTGCTCGGAAAACTTTACACAGCCTATCCGAAATCTCAGCTTCCCGGCATTGGACAGCCAACATCATGATCGAGCACTTGCGCTGCGCCGACCGAGACTTCGGCGATCTCGCATTCGAGAATCGACCGTAACGCTGTGTTCGAATAAGCGACGGGGTCCCGAGCTCCTGTCGAGCTCGTGCTCGAGAGCTTCCCGACCGAGCCGATGCAGTCGGTGGCGGTCACCCTCTTACAACGTCAATTCATGGAGTAGAAGTATTAGCACCTGTGGAGAATGTGGACAACCATCGGTTACGCCCGAGTAATCAAGGCTTGAGCGATCCCCAGGGGTGTGGATCCCCTGTGTACGCTCACGCAGCCTTCGGTGGGCGCTTGGGTAAGCACATCCATGTAGTTCACATCCGTCCACTCACCTCGTGGAGTTATCCACCATTCTATCCCCAGGATACGTGGTTTGTCCCCATGGTTATCCACAGATGTGTATACCGTGTTCTATAGGCGATGTTGCTGTTTAATGCGGTTTGTTAATTCGGTGACCTGAGTGTAGACCGCCCGTCGCTCAGCCATCTGAGTTCGAATCTTCTTGTTCGCATGCATCACTGTGGTGTGGTCGCGCCCGCCGAAGGCCTGACCGATCTTCGGCAGCGACAGCTCTGTGAGCTCACGGCACAGATACATGGCGATCTGACGAGCGGTGGTCAGGGTCCGAGACCGGGAGGTGCCGCACAGATCATCGAGCGTGAGACTGAAGTAGGCGGCGGTCTGGCCCATGATGTCGGCTGCGGTGATGGCTGGTGTGTCGTCCTCGGTGATGAAGTCCTTGAGGACGGTCTCGGCCAGACTGACGTCGACCTGCTGATCATTGAGGTTTGCGAAGGCGGTCACGCGAATCAGTGCCCCCTCGAGTTCACGGATGTTCGACGAGATCCGCGATGCGATGTATTCGAGGACGTCATTGGGAACGTCGAGCTGCTCGCCGGCTGCCTTGCGACGCAGAATCGCGAAGCGCGTCTCCATGTCCGGAGGCTGCACATCGGTCAGGAGGCCCCATTCGAACCGAGAGCGCAGCCGTTCTTCGAAGCCCTTGAGCTTCTTCGGCGGCTGGTCGGAGGTGATGACGACCTGTTTCACCTCATTGTGCAGAGCATTGAATGTGTGGAAGAACTCTTCGACCGTCGCATCCTTGCCCTGCAGGAACTGGATGTCATCGATCATCAGGATGTCGACCTCGCGGTAGCGGCGCTGGAACGCCGGACGCAGAGAGTTCGAGGTCTTCGACGAGCCGATCGTGTTGATGAAGTCGTTGACGAACTCTTCGCTCGAGACGTATTTCACTCGGATCTCGGGGAACAGCTGCGTCGCGTAGTAGCCGATCGCGTGCAGGAGGTGCGTCTTGCCCAGACCCGAATCGCCGTAGATGAACAGGGGGTTGTAAGCCTTGGCCGGCGCCTCGGCCACGGCGAAGGCCGCCGCATGCGCGAAGCGGTTGGATGCGCCGATGACGAAGGTGTCGAAGGTGTACTTCGGGTTGAGCTGGGCGACGCCGGGAACCTCGACCGGTGGAGTGGACTGGGCGGCGGTCGCCTCGGCGATCTTCATCTCTCGCGTCGTTCTTTCCACAGGTGCACCGTTATCGGGTGCCGGCCCGGGGGCGTCGTATCTGGGTGACTGCGGCTGGGGGTGGGGCGCGCGGTCGTAGGGAGGTGGCGTCTGCAGCTGAGGAGATGGGGCATGTGCGGGTGCATTGGCCGGTGATCCTGTGGATCCCATCGCCGAGGTGGACGTCTCCGGATCGATCTCGATCGGTGATCCTGGTGTGGGTTCCCCGATGAGATCTTCGAACCTGATCGGTACGTCGAGCTCCGGATCGACGACGAACCCGAACGTCACCTCGAAACCGAGTACATGGGAGAACTCCTTGGTCAACGGTCCGAGAAGACGTGTCTCAATGGTTCTGCGCGTGTGCTCATCGCGGACGGCGAGAAGGACCAGTGCGTTGTCGACAAGGGCCTTGGGCACAGCGAGAGAGAGAAAGCCCTTCTGGTGGGCGGTCAGACTGGCGTCCTGATCCAGGGTCGAGACCACCGTCCGCCATTGGCTGATGAGCTCATTCTTGGAATTCGACTCCGTCAATCTTCCTCCGTCTTCGTAGTTTCCTCATGGTGCGGTCCACACCTGTGTATGACTTCCACATAGTTTTCCACAGTTTGTGGAGAACTGGCGAGTCATCCCAGCAATCCTCCACATGGGTGGATAACCATGTGGAAAACTACACGCTTGTTACTTGTGGACGACCTCGGATGTGCAGGGGATGAATTGCCGCGAACAGTCCGCAACGGTGACGTGAAACATTGGCATCGAGTTTGACCTGCAACTTTGACCTTAGCTAAGATGGAGTGTCCTGTGTACCGGGCTTCATCCGATTATCCTGAATATCTTTTGGCTCTTATGCACAGGAGTGCTCGGCGGTCGACAACCTCACCGCCGTTTTTTGTGAGAACGCACCGTCGTTCGACCGCAACCTAGAAATCGGAGACTTGAAGTGAGTAAGCGTACTTTCCAGCCCAATAACCGCAAGCGCGCCAAGAAGCACGGCTTCCGTCTGCGCATGCGCACCCGTGCCGGCCGTTCGATCCTGGCCGCACGTCGTCGCAAGGGACGTGCCGAAGTTTCGGCATAAGTGTGATCACCGCGGCTCACCGGATCCGCAGCGGCGACGACTTCAGACGAGTCTTCAAAGCTGGCGTCCGCGTGCGCTCGGGCCATTTGATGGCACACAGCCTGATCGATAGTGATGATTCCCACGCTGCACGCGTGGGTTTCATCGTATCCAAGGCCGTAGGAAACGCCGTTGTTCGGAATCGAGTGAAACGTCGTCTCCGAGAGATCATGCGGGTTCGACTCGACAGTCTGGCGCCCGGCGCTCTGTTCGTGATCAGAGCATTGCCCCAAGCCGCCGAAGCAGAATTTGCAGAGCTCGAGTCCGAAGTCACGAAGCTCATGGACAAGGCGCAGAAGAAGCTCGAGAGCCGTGGACGCCGAACATGATCTGAAGCACCCATCGGAGGTGCCCCGCAGACCGGCGGGATTCTGGCCCACAGCCTGGTGGGTGATCCGAATCGGACCGCGCATGCCATTCGTATGGTTCATCAGAGCCTATCGAGTTGTGGTGTCTCCGATGTACGGGCAGGTCTGTCGGTACTATCCAAGCTGCTCGATGTACGGTCTGGAGGCCTTCGAGATACACGGAGTTCTCAAGGGAATGGTGTTAACTGGGTGGCGAATACTGCGATGCAATCCCTTCTCCCATGGTGGGGTGGACCATGTTCCCGGTTCAGCGCGCCAGGCCCGCTCAATTTCGATGCACAACGACGAGGGCTGCTGACAATATTCGGCGTGTGTGCCGCAGATGTTCAGCGCATCTGTGCACCACGGACAGCTGCGAGGTTGACGCCTCCGGCTAGCACGAGACCGGGACCGAAGGTCCTGTCTCGCTAAGACCTGCGAACAATGGCAAAATGAACGATCGTGAAGAATCGTTGTAACGAGGAGTACTGAATGGAATGGATGGACAAGCTGCTCTACCCGCTGCAGTGGGTAGTTGCTTGGATCCTCGCGATCTTCCACGAGATCTTCACTGCGATCGGTCTGCCGGCCGCCAACGGTTGGACCTGGGTGCTGTCGATCGCGGGGCTGACTCTCGTGATCCGTGCGATCCTGATTCCGCTGTTCGTCTACCAGATCAAGTCCCAGCGGAAGATGCAGCTGCTGCAGCCTCAGATTCAGCGCCTGCAGGCTAAGTACAAGGGCAAGAAGGATCAGTACTCGCGTCAGGCCATGGCCGAAGAGCAGATGAGCCTGTTCCGCGACAACAAGACCAGCCCCTGGGCCTCGTGTCTGCCTCTCCTCGTGCAGATGCCGATCTTCTTCTCGCTCTTCCGCGTCATCCACAACATGCCCGACGTTGCCTCGGGAAAGATCGACGCGATCGGCGGGTTCACTCAGACCCTGGCTCAGCAGGCCGAGCAGTCGTCGGTCTTCGGCATCTCGCTGTCCGCGACTTTCATGTCGGATGGATTCGGCGTCAAACTCCTCACCGGTGTGCTCATCGTCATCATGGCCTCGACGATGTTCGTCACTCAGAAGCAGATGATGGCGAAGAACATGTCGGAGTCCGCTATGGCGAACCCGATGATGCAGTCGCAGAAGATGCTCCTCTACGTGATGCCGCTTGTGTTCGGCATCGGCGGCATCTACTTCCCGCTCGGTGTTCTCTTCTACTGGCTGGTCTCGAACACGTGGACGATGTGCCAGCAGGCTGTGGTCATCCACAACATGCCGGCCCCCGGTTCTAAAGCCGAGAAGGAGATGCTGGAGCGGAAGGCACGCAAGGGCAAGACCGCGCAGCAGCCTGAGGTCAAAGGTGGCACGGACACTGCCGTTGAGCAGGCCCCGAACCACAGCCGTCAGCGGCAGCAGCCGGTGAGCAAGAACCGCAAGAAGAACAAGAAGCGCTGAGGAAGAACCATGACTGAAGAGAATGTCGATGCGAGCGTCGACGAGACTGTTGATGCGAACGTCGACCAGGGTGTCGAAGCGGGCGTCGACCAGAGTGTCGAAGCGAGCGTCGCGGACAACGGTGACACGAAGACTGCGAAGCCGACGAGAGCAGAGCTCCTCGAAGAAGAGGGAGAGATCGCAGCAGACTACCTGGAAGAACTGATGGATCTCGCTGATATCGATGGCGACATCGACATCGACGTCGGAGATGGCCGTGCGCAACTGTCTGTCGTCTGCGAGGACGAGGAAGATTCCAACCTTCGCACGCTGGTGGGCCGAGATGGCAAGACCCTCGGCGCCCTGCAGGAACTCAGCCGTCTGGCCGTCCAGACGAGCACCGGGCAGCGATCGTGGCTGATGCTCGACATCGATGGTTTCCGCAATAGTCGTCGCGATGAGCTCATCAAGAAGGCTCAGCGAGCGATCGAAGGTGTCAAGGAATCGGGCGATGAGTTCGCTTTCAAGCCGATGAACAGCTTCGAACGCAAAATTATCCACGATCAGGTGGCTCAAGCCGGATTGGTTTCGGAGTCCGAAGGCGAGGGTGACGGTCGGCATGTGCTCGTCCGTCCGGCCCATGACTGACATCTCCGCTCTCGAAGTTCCCCCACCAGGTACCGAAGAGTACTTCGGAGCTGCCTACCCAGCAGCGATGCAGTATGCACAGCATCTGGCAACTACCGGCATCGAATGGGGACTGATCGGCCCTCGTGAGATCGACAGACTCTGGACCAGGCACATCCTCAACTGTGCCGTCGTCGCCGAGTTCATTGATGACAGTGACGTCGTCGGTGATGTCGGCAGCGGTGCCGGACTGCCCGGGATTCCGATTGCCCTGCTTCGTCCGCAAGCCCAGATCGTGCTGATCGAACCGATGGAGCGCAGGGTCGAATGGCTGAAGATGGTCGTCGACGACCTGGGTCTGGACAATGTGCGCATCGTCCGCGCTCGGGTCGAAGAACTCGTTGATGAGGAGATGTTCACCGTTGTGACTGCGCGTGCGGTCAAAGCGATGACGACTCTCATCGAATGGACTCATGAAGTGATGGGACCAGATGGACGCATCCTCGCGCTCAAAGGTGCTTCGGTCGAGGCCGAATTGGCGAAGACGAAGAAGCTGTTGAAACGCTACCGCCTGACCCAGCCGAAGATTCACATCGTCGACGGTGGAATCCTCGATGTTCCCAGCCGTGTCGTCGAGATAGCTAAGAAATAGTACGAAGTAGATTTGGTCTAGGCTGAGTATAGCTTTGTGAAACCAATGGATGATGGAGTGCGCCGAATGCCGATCATGGACGAGTCGTCTCCCATAGGTGCTGCAATCGCGCGCGACAATCGTCGCGCCGATCGACTGTCCCAGGCGAGTTTTCCTCAACCGGACTCTACTCGGGTCTTCACTATCGCCAACCAGAAGGGCGGAGTCGGGAAGACGACCACTGCGGTGAATATCGCCGCTGCGCTGGCGAACCAGAACCTCAACGTTCTGCTCATCGACATTGATCCACAGGGCAACGCGAGCACGGCGCTGGGTATCGATCACTATTCCGAAGTCACCAGCATCTATGACGTGATCATTGACGATGTTCCCATGCGCGAGGCAGTTGCCCAATGCCCGGACTTCGAGACCCTCAAGTGCGTTCCTGCGACGATCGACCTGGCCGGAGCCGAGATCGAGCTGGTCTCCCTTGTCGCACGGGAGCAGCGTCTGCAGCGGTCTCTGGGTGTCTATCTCGATGAAGAGGCCGCAGCGGGTAACCGTGTGGATTACGTTATCGTGGACTGCCCTCCGAGCCTGGGTCTGCTGACGGTCAACGCTTTCGTTGCGGCGCGGGAAGTCCTCATACCGATTCAGTGTGAATACTATGCTCTCGAGGGCTTGAGCCAACTGCTCAAGAACATTCAGCTCATCCAGAAGCATCTCAACCCCAAATTGGCGATCAGCACAATTCTGCTCACCATGTACGACGGTCGGACCAACCTCAGTGCTCAGGTCGCAGATGACGTTCGCACCCATTTCCCCGAGCAGGTCCTGTCATCCTCGATTCCACGCTCCGTGCGCATTTCTGAAGCTCCGAGTTTCGGACAGACAGTCATTTCATACGACCCCCATTCCAGTGGCGCTTTGTCCTATCGGGAAGCCGCCGAAGAAATAGCACAACGAGGAGTAGATCGTGGCTGAACGCAGGAAGCGTGGTTTGGGCCGTGGGCTTGGCGCTTTGATCCCGGATGCGGCGGAGAGCGATCGTCCGGTGGACGTATTCTTCTCCGGTGGTGAAGCTGAAGAGGCCAACCAGGGTACAGAAGAGGCGAAGGCACCCCGTGCCGCTCGCACGGATCCTGCAGCGTCTATGCAGTCGTCTCGCCGGCGAAAGCCCAAGTCCGGAACCACAGCTGGGTCATCGTCGGCAAAGACGTCCACGAAGTCGTCCCCGAAGGCCGAAAGTGACTCGGAGTCTGCTCCATCGAAGAGTGCGACCGCGAATGCAGCTCCCGCGAAGACCGCTTCCAAGAAGAGCGCGTCTGCGCAAGGCGTGCCTGCGAAGACCTCCTCTGCGAAGGTTGCTCCCGCGAAGAGTACATCCAGCTCATCTTCGTCCAAGCCCGGCAGTTCTCAAGCCGCGGCAAAGAAGGCCCCTTCCGGAGCCAATTCCGCAGAGGCGAAGCCAGTCGGCTCGACGTCGACTCCGTCCAAATCGACCTCGTCCAAATCTACGGGGACTGATTCCTCTGCGACGAAGGCGACCGGTGCGAAGACACCCAGTTCGACATCGGCCGGATCAACGACATCGGCTGAAAGCTCGTCGGCCACGCGCACGGAGGGCGGTTCGGCGAGCTCGAGTCCAGCGAGGAAGCCCACTGAAACGGCCGGTCCTTCGCCTTCTGATTCTGTGCCGAGTTCTACGCCGGACGTTGGTACACCGGAGCCGGACCCTCAGAACCATGCAGCATCAGACGCGCCGGTCGTGGAAGCCTCTGAACCGGTGGTGGAAGCGAGTTCGACTGATCTGACCGACGAACGCACGGATGAAGTCCCATCCCAGTCGGACGATGTGTCTGAGACTCATCCCGGGGTCTACAGGTCGGGCAATCAAATATTCGATGAGGCAAGGAACGCCGGAAGCTCGCAGACTGAATCTACTACGGATGTAGTCAATGCGGATTCCGACTCTTCGAATCGGTCTGCAGGCTCAGCTGAAGGCGGGGAAGCTGATGGTACGGCTCCCGGTGCTGATTCTGAGGTCGCCGGAGTGGATTCGATCCCCGATACCGAATTCGGCGAGATCGATGTTGATCGCATCGACGCTAATCCTCGACAGCCACGCACCTTCTTTGATGAAGATCAGCTCAGCGAGCTCGTTCACAGCATCCGTGAGATCGGCGTACTGCAGCCAGTTGTCGTCCGACAGAAGCCCAGCGATCGAGAACGCTTCGAACTCATTATGGGTGAGCGTCGTCTTCGGGCGACAAAGGACGCCGGTCTTTCAACGATTCCTGCGATCATCAGATATGTCGATGACACTGACCTGCTGCGGGACGCGCTTCTCGAGAACTTGCATCGTGCTGAACTGAACCCACTTGAGGAAGCGGCGGCGTATGGCCAGCTGCTGGAGGACTTCGGATGTACGCAGGAAGAACTGTCCGAACGTATCGGCCGATCTCGACCGCAGATCTCTAACACACTGCGCTTGCTTCGCTTGCCGCCTCTGGTCCAGCGCCGAGTAGCGGCCGGGGTTATTTCGGCTGGACACGCTCGAGCGATTCTTGGTCTTCGCGAACCGGAACACATGGAAGTCCTTGCTCAGCGCATCGTCGCCGAGGGCTTGTCTGTGCGAGCGTCTGAAGAAGCCGTGGTTCTGTTGAATCGTGGCGACTCCATGAATGTTTCACGTGCAACGCCCCGGGTGGCGCCTCAGTTCATTGAGGTTGCAGATCGTCTCGGCGATCGTTTGGAGACGAAGGTGAACATCACCGTGGGAAAGAAGAAGGGGAAATTGAGCGTAGAGTTTGCGAACCAAGACGATCTCAATCGCATCCTCAGTCTGCTCGGGGTGGAGTCGCCGGCCGAGTAGTATGTTCACGACCCAAATTTTTCAGGCGGGTGAGAGAGCCCACGGGCTCTCTCACCCGCCTTATTGCTGCTCAGCTCCGGCCTTCTGGTTGAGTGTCTGCGAATGCTTCTGATGATGTAGCAATCTATGCGTCTCCTGTGGTTCGTACAGGAGGTGTGCAATTCTTACCGAAAGTGATCGCGCAGAGCTCAGCGAACGTGTCCACTGGGTTTAGCTGTGAAATCCATCTTTCACCTCGCGGCTTCGGAGTCGAGGAACTGTCGGGGTGGTTTCACGTGAAACAAGAGCGTGTTGTGAGTGTCAACGCTTCTACATGTATGGCGTGGAGGAATGACGGTGAGTGAACGGCACCGTACACAGTGCTGTGCCAAAATTGGGCCGCTGTGGGCTCGGGTTTGGGAACTCTCGAGAGCGGCAATCTTTCGCTATTGCTGCCTGATCGCGATGTGGTTGGCTTGAGAAAGTTGTTGCCCCCTATGTCACTTCCTGATTCAGGCTGTCCGATCTCCGCCGCGGTGTCGGTTTCACGTGAAACTACATGTCTGCCTCCTATGAGGACGTCAGTGCCAATCGCGGCAAGCAGAGTCTCCTCGTCGAGTTTCGGGCTTCATGCCGGTCTCTGTACGCAGATGGTCAGCTCCCTCTCGCTGTGGTGACTTCACTGTTGTCACTGGGACACGCGTAAGTACTCGGACGTTCAAGAGCCAGTCGATCCGGTCCTCGGGGCCAGCGATACTGGCTCTGAGCGCCAGTATCAGCGGCTGTCGGAGCCGCCCGCCACAGCCGGACTATTCTCACAAATTGCAGCTGGTGTCGGCGTTGCTCTTCTACCTGAACTTCCGGCTGTCTGGGAAGCGTTCTGGTGATCTACACTCCCAGGAATCGGCAGCAAATACCCACCGCCGGCGAGCTCAACATATCCGACAGGCCGGACCAGGCGGCCTGCCGTACCGCCGTGATGTCATTGCACGGGGTCCGCAACGATGTCGGGGCAGGCGATGATGGCCGCGCACCTGCTGCAGCGCCGTCGCGTATAGGTCTTCTCTGCGCGATTGAGGGACACAACACTCGACTGTGTGTCCTGACGGTGACAGGGCGGGTCCCAATTGCTCCGGTCCTTCCCCCGATTCGTTATCGATGAATTTGCGTGGTGGATTTCAAGCGCGCGATCGATGAAGCCCAAGCAAACGCAAATTCAACTCGCGTCTTTCGGCTGCAAGAAACTCGGCGGTGCAATTATCCGTGTGTCGACAATCGTTCTGTGGGCCCTACACCTCT
>NZ_JAKDJU010000104.1 GCF_030453725.1 Brevibacterium picturae | reverse complement strand
CTCCCCCGCGGGAGAACGGCGGCAACCAGGACATCAAGAACCTCACCAAGGGCACACGAGTCTTCTACCCGGTGTTCGTCGACGGCGCGAACTTCTCCGTCGGCGACCTCCACTTCAGCCAGGGCGATGGTGAGATCACTTTCTGCGGCGGCATCGAAATGGGTGGTTTCGTCGACATCAGCGTCGATCTCATCAAGGGTGGAATGGACACCTACGGGGTGAGCGAGAACGCCATCTTCCAACCCGGCAATACCGCCCCGCAGTACTCCGAATGGCTGGCGTTCTCCGGAACCTCGGTGACGCTTGACGGTGAGCAGCGCTACCTCGACTCCCATCTGGCCTACCAGCGGGCGTGCCTGCACGCCATCGATTACCTGGCCAAGTTCGGCTACAGCCCGGAGCAGGCCTATCTGCTGCTCGGCGCGGCACCGATCGAAGGCAGATTCTCCGGCGTCGTCGACATTCCCAATGCGTGTGCCACCGTGTACCTGCCGACAGCGATATTCGACGTCGACATCTCACCCAGTTCCAACGGGCCCACGCAGATCGATCCGGGCATCGGCGCACCCCACTCGGCGTTCTGAGGGCGGCGGCCTCTTTCATCTCACGCCGCTGAGACGCGGCGCGGTCTCATGTGGACAATTCAGCTCGGATCCAGATTTCGGTCGTAGCCTCGAGGAAGACACGAACGGTTTCGCCGTCGGTCTGTGAACCGTTGTTCTGCAGATAATTGTTCCCCAGCTTTAGGAGCCAGCATGTCCGTCGTCGCCATCAATACCCTCACCGTCCCCGAGGCGGCACGCGGTGAACTCGAGAAGCGCTTCGCGGCACGCAAGCACTCCGTCGACGGCTCACCCGGCTTCGAAGGCTTCCAGCTGCTGCGTCCGGTCTCCGGCGGCGACCAGTACTTCGTCTACACGCAGTGGGCCACACGTGAAGACTTCGATAACTGGCGCCAGGCCCGCCAGCCCGCACACGAAACCAACAGCAAGGAGCCCGTCTCGGAGCAGGCCAACCTTCTCGAGTTCGAGGTCGTCGACCTCGGCGAGTGATCTCCAAACAGGTCTGCCCTCACCGATCGGTGGGGGCAGACCTGTGTCAGCCTAGCCGTAGAAGCCGACCGAACTCAGTGCCTCGAGCCTGACCCAGTCGGCGTCGAGTCTGCCCGTATCCATCGTTTGGGACGAGCGCAGCTCATAGGCGATCATCGGTCGCTCGTCGATCGCGAGCACCGCCGCATAGATGCACGCGAGAACGTGTACGCAGTGCGTGGCTCGTGACCTGCAGTGACACCGGAATTCCAGTTGGTCGAGCGGAACCGAAACACTCACGTCTCTTTTCACAAGGTCATCGAACAGCTCCCGTGACAGCTCACCCCCGACAGCACCTCCACCGTGGACACGCAGCAGTTCCCCAGCCGTTTCACCCGCACCTTTGGTCCACGTGGGAACTGTGATCTCGACGGGAAGCGTCAATCCTCGTTCGACCACCTCGGCGGAGATCGTCCCGGGCGCTTCTCCCACCGAAACATCGAGATCACGGGCCATTCGTCTGGCGCGGGGCAGCTGTGGGCTAGGTGTGCCGCTGATCGGTTCCACGACACGCAGCCAGCTTCGGCCCCACATGGTTGCGCCGAAATCGATGCTCGCCATCAGCTCAGATCCTTTCCATCCAGGGCGAAGAGATCCCACAGCTGTTCATCGGGGAGTGTCGCAAGTGCTTGCTCCGAGTCCCCGGTGACGAGTTCGGAAAGCCCCTGCTTCTTCCGATGCAGCGCATCGATGTGGTCTTCGATCGTTCCGGCGGCGATGAGGGTATGGACATTGAGTACGCGGTGCTGGCCGATGCGATGAGCGCGGGCGGTGGCTTGCTCCTCGACTGCGGGATTCCACCACCGGTCGAAGTGGAGAACGTGTGATGCTCGGGTCAGGTTGAGTCCGGTGCCTGCCGCTCGCAGGCTGAGGATGAGAATCGGGGGTGCCTCGTCATCCGTCTGGAAGCGGTGCACGAGCTTGTCGCGTCGCGCAATCGGCATTCCGCCGTGGAGAAACGGTACCGGGCCGCTGCCCAAGTAGTCGGCGATGCCTGCTGACAGCAGGTCTCCCATCGCCCGGTACTGGGTGAAGACGATTGCTCGCTCACCGTTCGCAACGATTTCGGAGAGCACTTCGCAGGCGCGATCAAATTTTCCTGATCGGCCGAAGTAGGAGCCTTCGGTTACGTCACTGGTTCCGCCGCTGGTTCCGTCGCTGGTTACGTCATTGGTCTCATCGCCGGTGGTATCTCGAGCTGTGGCGGCCAGAGCCATTCGCCCCTTTCCCTTTGTCACCGCACGAGCCTCGTACTGCGCGGGGTGGTTGCAGATCTGCTTGAGCGCGGTGAGCAGTGTCAGCACGCGACCGTTCCTCTCAAATCCGGAGCCGAAGCCGTGGTCAAAGGCATCGTCGACCGCCGCGGAATAGAGTGCGATCTGTTCTGGAGTCAGCGTGCAGGTGAGCGTCGTGTTCACCTTCGGCGGCAATTCATCGATCACGGCAGATTTCGTCCGCCTGAGCAGATGAGGTGCAATCAGCTCTGTCAACGCGTTCGCGGCGCGCGTCGACCGTCCATTCTGTATGGGATTGACGAAGCGCTGCCTGAAACGCTTTCGAGGCCCCAGGATCGTCGGGTCCGCGATGGACAAGATCGACCACAGCTCCTCCAGACTGTTCTCCACCGGCGTTCCGGTCAGCATGATTCTGGCGTGAGTTTGCAGACTCTTCGCTGTGCGAGTCACTTTGGTTCCGGGGTTTTTGAGATTCTGTGCTTCGTCGAAGACGACGATGTCCCAGGCTCGAGCCGAGAGATCTTCGTCGGAGCGCAACAGTGTGTAGCTGGTGAGGACGACCTCGCCGGGAAGAAGGTCGGCCGGCAGCCGTCGGGTTGGACCGTGAAAAGTGCGCACGGGGAGTTGCGGTGCGAATCGCTCGAACTCTCTGCGCCAGTTGTTGACCAACGAGGTCGGGCACACCACCAGGTGCGGCAGCTCCGAACCACGTGCGGCAAGCAGGCCGATGGCCTGAACAGTCTTGCCCAGCCCCATTTCGTCCGCGAGGAGGGCACCGGTTCCAGCGCCGGCGTGTTCGCGCAGCCACGCGATCCCGTGCGCCTGATAGGGCCGAAGACGGGCTGTGAACCCTCGGTCCTGCAAGATGGACCCCGTACTCAATGCCTGCCGGAACCGTCGAATCGAAGCCTCTGCCGTCATCATCGCAGTCTCTGCTTCGTTGACGACTGCATGCGCCGCGAGCGGCAACGTGGTCAGTGCATCAGGATGTGCGCTGAGCTCACTCCACGAGCGAGCCGAGGGAGCCAGGGCCTCCGACCTAACCAGTGACTGCAGAGCATCGACTGTGGTGAGCAGATCGGTGATGTGGACGTCAACATCGTCAACGGCGATTCCGCTTCCGGATGGCTGGGCCAATCGCAGGCAGACACTGCGTCCGCGAGGCAAACCCAGGTCAGCAATCCACGTGGCGGTGTTCGGTGGCCCCCACCAGGCAAAGCCGTGTTCGGCAGGGACGAACGTAGCCTGGAGCATCTCCGAGTGCTGCTCGTGGACTGCGGGTCGTGGGGATCGGGCAGTGCATGTGGGCACAGTCTCTCCTGAGTGATTGGCGATGGTCCACGGCCGGGGAGTGCCGATGTGCTGGGTGGTGCTGGGTGGTGAAGCGGGGGCTGTGCCAGCGTAGTGAACCGGAATCTGGAGTTTCAAGAGAGATACATAAACTATTTTTTGGCAAGGTGACCTCGGCGACTGAGGGCGGTTCCTGGGGGCTCTGAAACGGCCGTTGCATCCGTTCGAAGGTTACTGGCACGGAACTTTCGGTTTTACTGCTACTGTGCAGAACTGTAATAGCGGGGACACGAGAGGCACGCAATGACGCAGCAGAATACGGAAATCGACGACCGGGGCCACGGCTTCGTCAAGGCACTCGGAACGGTCGATGCCCTGTTCATCGGGTTCGGAGCGATGATCGGCTTCGGCTGGGTCGTCCTCACCGGTGAGTGGCTCAGCGGTGCCGGAACCTTGGGTGCCATCCTTGCCTTCGTCGTCGGCGGTGTCATCATGTGCTTCGTCGGCACGGTCTACTCCGAGCTGGTTGCTGCCATGCCGCACGCCGGTGGTGAGCACAATTACCTCATCCGGGCGATGGGTCCTCGTGTCTCTCTGTTTGGCTCGTGGGCGATCACCGGCGGCTACATCAGCGTCGTCATGTTCGAAGCGGTCGCGGTGCCGAAGACCGCTCTCTACCTGTTCCCAAACCTCGAACATTTCAAGCTGTGGACCGTCGCCGACTTCGACGTGTACCTCACCTGGGCTCTCGTCGGCACTGTCACCGCAATCATCATCTCCTGGATCAACATCCGCGGCGTCAAGCTCGCCTCTCTGGTCCAGACATTCGTGGTCTCGTTCCTCATCATCGTCGCTTTCCTGCTGCTGACCGGTGGCCTGGTCGGGGGCGAGGTCGCCAATGCCGAGCCACTCTTCACCGGTGGTGGCGCCGGCTTCATCGCAGTCGTGGCCGTCGTGCCCTTCCTGTTCGTCGGCTTCGACGTGATTCCGCAGTCGGCAGAAGAGATCAAACTGCCACCGGCGAAGATCGGCAAGCTCGTCGTCATCTCAGTCCTCATGGCGATCGCGTTCTACATCATCATCATTTGGATGACCTCCCTAGCGATGCCTGCTTCGGAACTCGCCACCCACGACCTCGTCACTGCGGATGCTCTGGCCGCGATGTTCCACTCTGCGTTCTGGGGCAAGCTCGTCATCGCCGGTGGCCTGGCCGGCATCATCACCTCGTGGAATGCGTTCCTCATGGGGTCCTCCCGCCTGATGTGGGCTATGGCCGTCGCCGGGATGATCCCCGCCTGGTTCGGCAAGCTGCATCCGCGCTACCGCACTCCTGTCAACGCGATCATCTTCATCGGCATTCTCTCTGCGTTGGCTCCGTTCCTCGGCTCAGCGGCACTGGGCTGGATTGTCGATGCCGGCTCACCCGCCATCGTCATCGCCTACTTCCTCGTCAGCATCGGATTCCTCATCCTGCGCAAGCGCGAACCGGCGATGGACCGTCCGCTGCGCGTCGGCGGCAAGAGCAACGGCGGCATGATCATCGGCGTCATCTCGGCGGTGCTCACCCTGGCCCTCTTCGTCCTCTACCTGCCGATCACCCCTTGGTCTGCACAGCTGGCATGGCAGTCCTGGGCCATGTTCGGCCTCTGGCTCGCAGTCGGAATCTTCTTCATGTTCCGCCTGCCCACCGGCATCAAAGCCGGACCGAACGCAGAGACCGAACTCCTCGCCAAGGTGAAGTCCCTGCGCAAGAAGTGACGTGATGAGAATCAGCCCGCCAAAGAGCGGCTGAAGAGCAACAGCGAACAGTTCTCGCTTCGTGAGAGTGCGGCTATCGGAGACATCTCCGGTAGCCGCACTTCTTTGCTCGAGGGCTGTGATTGAGGGCTGTGCTGATCGGATTGACGCTGCGCCGCCCGTGCTGGTGGGCTACCCCTCACCACGAGCAGCAAATCACCCCCGTGCACATGTATGAATTGGCGCTGCCGGTGCCGCGTGTAAAACCACCGGTTGTCATTGAGGCTGCGGGTAAGAAGTAATGGTGCGGGTAGAAAATGGAGCTACGGGTGCGGGGTGCACAGTTGAAGGGCGAAGGGGCAGAGGCGAGCGCGGCCACTGGCATGTCGCGCAGTGACCGCGCTCGGATCGGGGGATGACACCACGCGGCGGAGTCCCGCCGCTAGGCAGAAGCCCACCGCGGATCAGACGGCGGCGTCGAGGCCGTTCATCTTCAGGCGTTCGCGCTGGTTGGGGTTGACGCTCGCTCGGAACGGCATCTCCACCACCTCTGCGCGGACGGGCTCACCTGGGGTGTCGGCGAAGGGTTCGGGAAGCTGAACCCAGTACTCGGTTCCCAGTGCACTGCCCTCGACCGGCACATGTGCCATCGCGATATTGGCTTCGAGCTCCGGTGAGTACCAGGGCGACGTCACGTACCCGACCGGGTCGCCACCGGATGTGGCGCTGACCAGCCAGAAGTCGGGAGCGTAGTCCGTGATCGGCTTTCCACCGACCAGCAGGCCCACGAGCTGAGTCCTAAACGGTGCGGTGCCGGCAGCGATCTGCTCACGAACCGCCTCGAGTTTCGCCTTGCCGATGTAGTCGGCTTCCTTCTTCCTCGGCACCTGGTAGGCGAGGTTGACCTGGAAGGGGTAGGTCTCGAAGTCCATGTCCTGGCCCCACGAGAGGATGCCCGCGGCGATCCTGCGGTGGTGGCTGGGAGCAACGACCTTGAGGTTGTAGGGAATGCCGGCTGCGAGCACGGCATTCCACATGTCCTCGGCGTACTTCGTTGAGTCCTTGAGGTAGATCTCGTAGCCTTTCTCCCCTGTGAACCCGGTCTGGGAGATGATGACGTCGTGCCCGCCGACCTGGGCTTCCATGAGTCCATAGCTGGGCAGCGTGCGTCCCTCCTCACCGACGAGGTCGGCGATGACGTCGACGGATTTCGGTCCTTGGACCTGCACCGGCGAGACATCGATCTCGGCAATGGTGACGTCGAAGCCCTTGCCGACGTTGACGCCCTGCAGCCAGAGCATGAGGTCGGTGTCGGAGAGGCTGAACCAGAATTCATCGATCGCCACTCGCAGCAGGATCGGGTCGTTGAGAATGCCTCCGGCTTCATTGCAGAGGATCACGTAACGGGCGCGCATGACTGGAATCTTGGTCGCGTCACGGGTGATGACATAGTTCACGAACGCCTCGGCGTCGGGCCCTTTGACCTGGATCTGCCGTTCCACGGCGACGTTCCACAAGGTCACGTCGTTGACGAGAGACTGGTACTCGGCCATCATCCCGCCATCTTCGCGAGATACGTAGCCACGCGGGTGGTACATGCGGTTGTAGATCGAGGCTCGCCAGCACCCCTCCTGCATAGACAGCTCCCAGTACGGGGACTTTCGCACCCTGGTGTCAATGAGCATCTCGACAGGCGTGGGGCCTGATTGGCGAAGGTTGATCGGGACTTGTCTGTCGCTTTGGTTCACTGATGGGACGTTGTTGTCCATGGTGTTCCCCCTGCTAAAAGGTTCTACATTGTAGAACTCGATTCCCATATGATGGGTACAATCAGTGTAGAATTGAAGTGTCGACGGAAGCAAGGGTTTCCATCCAGATTCATCAGCCGTCGGCCACTTTCCAGGGATCCTCTCAAAGGAGCATGGGATGTCACAGGAAGTTCTGACCACGCTGCTGAAATCCGCGCGCTATGAAATCCTTCCCACCGCGGGTGTCGTCGACCGTGTCCACGAGTACGTCGCACCCGGCCGTGTGATCACTGTGACCGCCTCGACCGGGCTGACCCTCGAAGCGACCCTGTCCACCGCCGAACAGCTGCAGGCGCTCGGCTTCCATGCGGTGCCCCATATTGCGGCACGGATGGTCCAGGGCAGAAGCGAGCTGGAGGAGATCGTCGACCGTCTGACGCAGGCCGGCATCGATCGGATCTTCGTCCCCGCCGGCGACGCCACGCCTCCGGCCGGCGGCTATGCGGGTGCACTCGACCTCATCATCGACCTCGCGAGCATGGCCGCACCGATCCAGCACCTCGGCGTCAGCGCCTACCCGGAGACTCACCCACTCATCCCCGATGACGTCACCATCCAGGCGATGTGGGACAAACGCGACTACGCCACCCACCTCGTATCGAATCTGTGCTTCGACCCCGGAACCATCGCCACCTGGCTGGCCAGGGTGCGAGCGCGCGGCATCGATCTGCCACTCGTCCTCGGCATCGCAGGCAAAGTGGAGCTGGCGAAGCTGGCCCGGGTCGCATCGAAGATCGGGGTCGGCGAATCCACGCGGTTCCTGCGCAAGAACACGGCCACCTTCACCCGGATGGCCAAGCCCGGCGGGTACAACCCTCGGAAGTTCCTCGACAAACTCGCACCTGTCCTGGATAACCCGGCCCTGGGCGTGACCGGACTCCACATCTACACGTTCAACCAGATCAAGGACACGGAGATCTGGAGGCGCAAGCAGCTCGGCATGGTCGACGAGGTGGAAAGTGTGCAGTAATTCCCCGGGGCGCCTCCCAACACGGTAGTCGCTGCGGCACCCCTCCCCCGCGAGCCCCCGTGAGGCCGTGCTCATCCGACGAAGCTCGAGTCGACCTGTCACACTTCACACCCGCGTTCAGGGGGACGTAGCTTGATCCGCTGACATGCGAAGAAGCGCGAGGTGGGTGTTCTGCTCTGAGCCTGAGAGATCGACCATTGGGTTAGTTCGGGAGCTCAGCGTCTCAGAACGAATTCCGGAGGTCACGGTCTACGGCCTCGACATCTTGGTCACCCGCAAGGACTCCATCAATGGAGAACGCGTCCTTGCGGGTGACCGAAATGTATCCAAACGGGGCACCCAGATTATTTCGCTGTCCGTTTGCTCCGCTGGGCTCTTCCTACCAGGAGCGCACTGATCGTGATCCATGCGATCAACGGCACTAGCACCCACCACGCGTTGTCGAGAACCGCAGTGGGAAGCAAGAACGAATCACCAGTACTCGAGGTGACAGCACTGTTGAACATTGAATTATCCGTTGTAAGTCGACCAGTTCGAAGTCCTTCTATCGCGACCAGCACAACGACGCCGGCAGCCAATAGCATTGAAATCATCAGCCCAGTGGTTCGAACTTTCATGACGTGCTCCTTCCCTTTCATGGATCCTGGTAACTCCACCATAGGAAGACTGGGACTGATGCGTAAGGATGGTGAGTCATCCATTTGAAGTCCGAATGTCATACCCGTGGTTCCGCGCTCCTACCGGAACGGATTGTGACCCGAGTCGAAATATCCAGAAAAATCGGGATTGTGTAGGTAGTTTTGCCGTCCCTAGCCTTGATATACAACCGAGTAAACCTACGCCTTATCAGAAACTGCGAGTTCAGGAGCTACTATGTTTCGCGACAACAACGATTCGACCGATCGGATAAACCTCGTTTCACCGAGTTGCATTCGGGAAGTCGACCGGTAGATGGTTCGGGCGAGCACTGCGCACTGTGAAGCACCCGCACTGACTGTTGCGGTCGCGTATCCTCGATCTTCATCTTCTGATCGCTTGTCCTGACTGAGGCAGTCTCAACTGACAGTTGAAGGAGAACTACGGGCCGAATTCGAGTCTCTCCTAGCCCTTTTCGCCTCAGGCCTGTCAGCAACCTTCCTGGACTCAGCCTGTCAGACACGCCGAAGTCCCAACCCGCAGCTGATTAAGTAGACATAATATGAACTCTCGCGTCCCATCCACCCGCCGTGCGTTCGTCGGTCTATACGAACATGGCCGTCGAGATGTGAAGGTTCAGCACCGCGCATACTCTGCGGATGCTCACCTTGAATGGGGATCGGTCACCAAGACAGTAACTGCAGGGTTGCTGAAGGTATTGTCGATTGACGGCGTACTTGACCTGCGCACCTCTGTCGCAGATTTACTCCCGATACCCAGCCTTGAACACACAAGTTTGCAAGAACTCACCCTGCATCGCGCGGGACTGCCGCCAATGCATGCAGGAGCCCCCACGGGGCTGGTTCGGGATCCGAGCACAGGTTGCGACCGTACTCGATTTCTGAGCGAGATCGCTCCACGGATCACGGTGAATGAGGAAATTTCCGGCAAGTTCAACTATTCCAACCTCGGATACGCCTTGTTGGGGCTAGCTTTGGAAGAAGCGACAGGACGGTCATGGTTTGAACTCGTTCGCACGCATCTGCTGCCAGCATCCAGATATCCGTCATTGACCACATGTCCACCGCTCGGTTCTTACCCCACGACAATGGGTATTTCGCGTAGACCTTGGCAGTTGGGTCGTGGCGTTTACGCGTCAGCCGGCGGCCTCTGGTCACGAGGAGACGACCTCCTCAGATATGCAGAGGACACCTCGTCCATGCCACCGTCCCCAGGGTGGTTCGTGCTCCGTGGCGGCGTACTCTTCCACAATGGTCAAACCCGCGATGCCGGGTGTTCAGTCATGGTCGATCAAAGGAACGGAAGGGCGAGTGTAGCCCACACACTTTTCCGGATGCCTCGGACACCGCAACGACTCGCCGAACATGCCCTGTTCGGAAATGGCGCGCATTCGTAGACGAACGAACCGTGCGAGCTACCAGAGTCCAGACGCCTGCAAGAGGCCGTATTGACCGGCCAGGGCGACTGCATGAGTCCGGTTATTGGCTCCAAGTTTCGCCCGTAGATGACGGGTATGTGAGTGGATTGTCGACACTTCGACGTAAAGGCGTCGTGCAATCATAGTGTCGGAGCATCCCTGAGCAATCAATAGCAGCACTTCAAGCTCACGCTCGGTTAGCGACGCAATACCTTTGGCCGTGGCCAAGTTCCGTGCAATGTGATTTCGAGCGATATACGTTCTCGGTTCCCTCACCGCGTGAATTGCGCTCAGCAGCTCCGAATAGTCCAATGGCGAACAGATAACCGCCGCCGCTATCCTGGTCATGGCATCGGGAACGCTCTCAAGACGCCTGGCTGCTAGGATCACCGGCGGCAGGTTCACCTGTTTGGGTATCTCAAGCTCCTCGAGAGCCTGCGGGCATTCGTCGACATCGATTAAAAGAGCTGCGCAGTCCGCGGGAATGCGCTGAGCCTTGTTGACCATGATCAAGTCGATGCTCATATCTTTGGCCGCTGAAGCTGCCCCGGCAATCACAGAAGGTCGCGACAAGGGCCCTATTACAGCTAGCTTTTTCATCTCTCTTGTTGCGTCCCTGGATCGTCTGCCCGGCGAAACACCGAAACAAGGGATGTCGTGTGTTCGGCGACAGGGGACTGCGCGAAATCGGCGTACCGAGACACGAGGAAAAGACCTGCCCTTTCTGCGACGAGCGTGAGCTCCCGCGGAGCGAGCCAGTAGCTCTCTTCTGGAAATGACTTTACCTTGTT
>NZ_JAKDJU010000345.1 GCF_030453725.1 Brevibacterium picturae | reverse complement strand
GTAGGTGAAAGGATCACAATGTCGCAATTTCCCGAGGCCACGAACTGGAAGATGTTCATCGGCGGAGAATGGGTCGAAGCTGCCGACGGTGACAGGAAAGACGTCATCACCCCCATTGATCGCAATGTTGTGATCGCCACTGTGGCCAATGGCAAGGAAGACGATGCCGATCGCGCTGTCAAGGCCGCTCGGAAGGCCTTCCCCGACTGGGCCGCGTTGCCGTTCAAGGAACGTCAGAAGATGCTTCTGCGCTGCGCCGACGCCCTCGAAGCAGGTGCCGAGGAACTGGCCCAGCTGACCGCGATCGACACCGGCAACGCCATCCGCACCCAGGCTCGCCCCGAAACCGGCACCCTCGTCGACCTGTTCCGCTACATGGGCGGAGTCGCCGGCGAGGTCAAGGGCAATACCCTGCCGGCCGGTGACGGACAGCTGCAGTACACGAAGCGCATGCCCCTCGGTGTCGTTGCGGGGATCCTGCCGTGGAACTCGCCGCTGATGATCGCCGCATTCAAGACCCCTGCCGCACTGGCCGCCGGCAATACCATCGTGATCAAGTGTGCCGAGGATGCACCGCTGACCATCCTCAAGATGGCCGAGCTGATCGCCGACATCCTGCCTGCCGGCGTCCTCAACGTCGTCACCGGCAAGGGGTCGGTCATCGGTGAAGCGCTCAACGTCCACCCCGATGTCGACAAGGTCTCGTTCACCGGTTCGACCGGCGTCGGCCGTCACGTCGCCGAGCTGGCAGGTGGTCGCCTCGCGCATTCGTCGATGGAACTGGGCGGCAAGAGCCCCAACATCATCTTCCCCGACTCGAACGATGACGACACCCTCCAGCAGGTGCTGCTCTCGACGCGTTTCGCCCGTCAGGGCCAGTCCTGCACGATGGGCTCGCGCCTGTTCCTGCACGAAGACATCTACGATGACTTCCTGGCCAAGCTCGTCGACGCAGTCTCGAAGATGAAGGTCGGAGACCCGCGTGAGGAGGACTCCGACATCGGCTGCATCATCAGCAAGAAGCAGTACGACCAGGTGTCGGACTACATCGAGATGGGCAAGGCGATGGACGGCGTCGAGGTCGCCTACGACGGCTCCGACTCGCTCGAGGTCGGCGAACCCGGCTTCTATCACGCGCCCGTCATCTTCTCGAAGGCTAGGAACGAATGGCAGACGAGCCAAGAGGAGATCTTCGGGCCCGTCCTGTCGGTCATTCCGTGGAAGGACGTCGACGAGGTCATCGATATGGCCAATGACAGCGAGTTCGGCCTCGCCGCCTTCGTCTTCACGAAGAACGTCGACGCGGCCCTGACGATGGCCAACCGGATCGAATCCGGTTGGGTCCAGGTCAACCAGGGCGGTGGCCAGATGGCCGGCCAGTCCTACGGCGGCATGAAGACCTCCGGTTTCGGCCGTGAGGCCTCACTGGAGGGCATGCTCGAGGGCTTCACCCAGATCAAGCAGGTCAACATCCGCATCCGCTGATCAGCTTTCGGCACAGTTCGTCC
>NZ_JAKDJU010000344.1 GCF_030453725.1 Brevibacterium picturae | reverse complement strand
CCCTTTCCGGTGTCGAATCCGCTCAGCCGATCGGCGAAGGCGTCCTTGGTGCTGGGGGTGAACACGAAGTTGGCGTGTTCGGCGTAGCCGGCGAACACGAAGAGGATCGTGTCGAGGGAATAGGCGGGGGTCGACCATTTGAGGCTCTCGGCTGCGGTGGGCGCATTGGCTCGGCTGAGATCGCGGAGGCGACGCAGAAAGTCCTGTTTGGAGACATCGTCGAAACCGGCGATGTATTCGTCGACATCGCTCGGCCTGCTCTGATCCACTCGTTTGCTCATGATCCGATCCTCACACAGGTAGGGCCCACCGGTTCAGGAGCCGGCCCGTCTGCCGCCGGCCCCTCGGTCTTCCGGCCCCTCGGTCTTCCGGCTGTCGGTCGGCCGGCTCTCAGGCATCCCGATCCGGGGTGGCATCCCGATCCGGGGTCTCCAAAAATTCGTTGTCCTCTCCGCTGAGGACGTCTTCGAAGGCCGCGAGGTTCCGCGTCGACTCGCCACGACTGATCCTCCAGGCCCATTCCTTCTTCATGCCCGTGAGGAAGCCGATGAGCAGGAGTTCGTTGAACGAGGAATCGGCAGTCGCCAGAATCGCTCCCAGCAGCGAATCGAGTTCATCGAGAAGGCGCTCCCGGGGGACGTTCGCTCCCAGGTACACATCGCCGAGGGTATCGATCCCGAACGACACCGGGCCCGGCTTCATGTTCTTGATCAGCAACCAGCGATTGAACTCCGCGGCGTTCTCGTCCGGGTGGCGAATGACGAACGCCTGCAGCTGCACCGTCCGTGCAGAGACGCTGATCGACACGGTTGTCTTCAGCTTCTTCTCTCCCGGCAGAACCACGGCGATCTGAGACTGTTCAAGGGCGTCGACCTCGACCTCGTTCTCGTGGGCCCACTGCCTCACTCCGGCCAGGATCGTCTCGGTGTCGGTCGTCATCATGTGTCCTTCCGTCAGCGATTCATTCGAGCGTTCAGCAACGACGTCCCACCAGGCTTGTCGTCGGCTCCGGCGCGTCCGCTGTCGTCGCGATCGCGGCCAGCCTCAGGTCGGGGACGCCGATGGCTCCCAGCACCTTCGCCACCGTGGCGGACCAGTCGAAGCGAGCCGAGCGATCGACCGCGTGGCACGAGAGCTCTCGGCGCAGGTCGTCGTCGAGGAGCAGCCGTTCAAGGGCCATCGCCCAATGCCGGGGGTTGTGGTCGGCGATGAGCACACCCGAGTGTCCGTGTTCGACGATGTCGGGCAGTCCTCCGACCGCCGAGGCGATGGCGGGCAGCCCCGATGCCGACGCCTCGGCTGCGACCAGTCCGAATGATTCGCTGCGTGAGGGGACGAGGAGAACGTCCGCCGCGCGGTAGTAGGTGACGAGTTCGTGCGCAGGCACGGGGCGTCGCACCTCGACGCTGGGTTCGGCGACGATGGCCGTGGCGAGGTCACGCAGATACTGCGATGACCGGGTCCCGGTCAGTCCGGCGCCGTCCTTCCCGACTCCTTCCCCACCCGAGGCGGA
>NZ_JAKDJU010000103.1 GCF_030453725.1 Brevibacterium picturae | reverse complement strand
GTCGTCATGGTTCCCGAGATCAAGCCCGGGGCCACCTCGGCGGAGGTCGATCAGGTTCTCGACGTCTTCGACGAGCGCGGACTGACCGACTCACTCATCGTCCAGTCATTCGACTTCGAAGCGGCGAAGACCATCGCCGATCGCGGATACACATCGCTCTACCTCACCGGTTCAACCCTGCCGACGGAATCCTTCGACGAGATCGCGGCTGCCGGCATCGATTGGGTCGGCCCCAGCAAGAATCTGCCCACCCGGGACCTGCGCAAACTCGACAAGGCCGGCTTCCACGTCGCTCCCTACACCCTCGGGACTGCGAAGGACGGGCACCGCCTGCCCGGCTGGATCGACGGCTACTTCACCGACGACGCCTGGACGAACTAGCAGGCAACGGCCTCGGCCCCAGAACGTCCGTGGAGCATCAAAATCCTGGGCGTGGCCCTGTCCGAACCGCGGCCAGGGCCACCAGGGGGAACGCGAACTGCGCAGCGGGACATAATGTGACGCCTGCGTGATGCCCAGCGGTGGCGAGCCGATAGAATCGACTCGTCACACATTTCTCTCCAGAGGAATTGCAGTGACCGCCCAACGCAGCGATGCCGCACAAGCGACCATGACGGGCCTCAACAAGGAAGTGGACTCCTCGTCATGCCGCGCGGCGTCCTCCTCACTGAAGTGACGCTCATGGCGTGTTCACAGATGAACAACGCTGTTGCGCACGAGAGGACAGCCCGCATCGAACTCCCACCACAGTTAAGGAGCACAATCTATGAATACTCCCATCAAAGTCGCCGTCACCGGCGCGGCCGGTCAGATCGGCTACAGTCTCCTCTTCCGCATTGCCAGCGGCGCTCTCTTCGGCCCGCAAACTCCAGTTCAACTGCGCCTGCTTGAAATCACACCAGCGCTGACCGCCCTCGAGGGCGTGGTCATGGAACTCGAGGACTGTGCTTTCCCCACCCTCGACTCAGTTGAAATCGGCGATTCGGCCGAGCACATCTTCGACGGCGTCAATCTCGCCCTGCTCGTCGGCGCTCGGCCCCGGTCTCAGGGCATGGAGCGCAGCGACCTCCTCGAAGCCAATGGTGCGATCTTCACCGCCCAAGGCAAGGCCCTCAATGCAGTCGCCGCCGATGATGTGCGCATCGGCGTCACCGGGAATCCGGCCAACACCAATGCGCTGATCGCAAGGAGCAATGCGGCCGACATCCCCGCCGAGCGTTTCAGCGCGCTGACCCGCTTGGACCACAACCGCGCGCTGGCACAGCTGGCCAAAAAGGCCGAGGTGACTGTGGCCGATATATCCAAGATGACGATCTGGGGCAATCACTCGGCCACCCAGTATCCCGATATCTACCACGCAGAGATCGGTGGAAGGAATGCCGCCGAGGTGATCGGTGACCAGTCCTGGATCGAGAACGATCTCATCCCCACGGTGTCCGGACGCGGTGCCGCAATCATCGAAGCGCGTGGGTCCTCCTCAGCGGCCTCTGCTGCCGCGGCGACGATCGACGCCGCCTATGATTGGCTGCACGGCACGCCCGAAGGCGACTGGGCCTCGATGGCTGTGGTCTCCGATGGCTCCTACGGGGTGCCCGAGGGACTGATGTGCTCCTATCCCGTCACCACGTCGGGCGGGAACTGGGAGATCGTGCAGGGACTGGAGATCAACGACTTCAGCCGCAGGATGATCGACGCCACCACGGCTGAGCTCGCCGAGGAGCGCGAGACCGTGACCGGCCTCGGCCTGATCTGAGGTCGCGTCCCCGGCCCAGACCGGTTCGGGGCCCGAGGTCAACGTGGGCCGGGTCCTGATATTCTCAGCTTCAGATGATCCCGTGAGTGAAGGTATCCATGAGCACCGAGAATGCCCCGCCGACTGCGGTTGATCCCAGTGTGGAGTACATGGGTGCGCTCATCCACCAGCTGCGGGAATCGGCAGGGATGACCCTGACCGATCTCAGTCGCGTCGCCGGGGTGAGTCAGGGGCTGCTGAGCCAGATCGAACGCGGTCGCGGCAACCCTGCATATCTCACGCTGCTCAAGATCGCCAAGGCCTTCAACGTGCCCGTCGGCAGGTTCTTCACCCAGGGTGAGGAATCTGCCGACAATCGTGTGGTCCGTGCCGACAATCGCCGACAGCTGCAGGTCACCGATCGCGGACTCGTCTACGAGCTGCTGACGCCGACGATGAACGGCGAGCTGCTGGTGCTCAAGGTGCGAGTGCCGCCGGGATACTCCAACGAATCCGTCCCCTTCAACCATCACCGTGCCGAGGAGTGCCTGTTCGTCGTCGAAGGAACCTGCTATTTCCAGGTCGGCGACGATGGGTACACGCTCGAAGCCGGTGACAGCATCACCTACCAGGGCGACCAACCGCATTGGTTCCGTGTCGTCGGTGACGCCGAGGCGGTCATCATCGCCACGATGACTCCCCCGGTGTTCTGAGGGATGACTCCCCCGGTGTTCTGAGGCGGGCTCGCGGCACGCTCGGCATCGTAGATGGGCGAATTTGCAAGGAGGGACCGATGTCGGACCGAATTACGACGAGGAACCGTCCGCAGGCTTCGAAGCTGCGCGTTGTTCCCTGCTGACGCGCTTCTTCTCACTCTTGTCGATGAGATGGACTCCGGCGAGATCGCCGGTGATATTGAGCATCGTCGCCCCCATTCCGAGTATGACGTCGACACCGGCGACCAACGCTACCGTTTCGAGCGGCAAACCGGCTTGCTGCAACAGGATCGTCAGCCCGATGAGCCCGGCGCCGGGAACTCCCGCCGTGCCGATCGAGACGAACGTGGCAGTGAGAACGATTGCGCCGAGTTCGAGCATGGACATGTCATGTCCCACGATATTGGCGGCCAGGACTACCGAGGCTCCGAGGCGAATCACAGCGCCGTCCATGTTGATGGTCGCTCCAAGGGGGATCACAAAGCCTGAGACCTCTTGGAGGATGCCCGCGTTCTTCGTCGCCTTCAGCGACACGGGGATAGTGCCGGAACTGCTCTGAGTGGTGAAAGCGGTGGCCATCGGCTCGCCGGCGACACGGAAGAACCCGCCGATCGGAATCCGATTGATCGCCAGCAGCGGAATGTAGACCAGGAGAATCTGTGCAGCCAGGCCTGCATAGACGACGCCGGTCAGCTTGCCCAGGGCTGCCAGTGCATCGAATCCTTGGCTGCCGATATCGCTGGCAACCAAAGCGAAGATACCGAACGGCGCGTATTGGAGTATTCCGGCGAGGATGCGGAAGGTCATTTCCTTGGCGGCCAGCACGAATTTGTACAGCAGCGTCCCGAAGTCTGAGATCGTCGAATCGGACGAGCGGCGCATACCCGCCATCGTGAGGCCGACGATCATGGAGACGAAGATCAGAGCGAGGATCTTGCCATCGGCCAGGGCCTGGAAGATGTTCTCGGGAAATATTCCGACGAGCTGGTCGATGAACGACGGAGGATCGGGCGTCTCTGTGCCCTTCTCGGGACGTTGAAGCCCCGTCCCCGGGTTGACCAGCAGCGCCAGAGCCAAGCTGATGACGACGGCGGCAACAGTCGTCATCAGATAGAACGCGAAAGTCTTGAAGGCGACCCTGACAAGACTTCCGGACCGCGTGCTGTTGACCGCATCAATCAACGTCAACATGATGATGGGGATGACGACCAGCTGCAGGAGGTTGAGCAGTATGTCACCGATCGGTGACAGAACCTGTGCTTGCTGCCCGAAGACCAGTGCAGCAATCAACCCCAGGACGAAACCGCCGGTCATCTTCGCAAAGAGTGGCGTATCCCGGTAGCGGCGCCAGGCGCGAACGAGGATTCGTGACATCGGTTCTCCTTCGCAGATGAGTGCCGGCTGGAGATGGTGGCATTCGGCGGCCCGCAATGATGCTGACCAATTGTCACTCTAACTCACGTCCGTCACGAGGCGACCGGCATTCTGGTGTCGCCCCGGCACACCCCTTGTCCGCCTCTCGCGGTGGGGGTAGGTTTGTCACACGTCGACAACGCTGTCTGGAGGCGACCCTCGTGGATCACTCGCTGAACCTCACCGTCGATGGTCAGAAGCACACACTGGCCGTGGACCCCCGAACCACTCTGCTCGATGCAATGCGGGACCGGCTGGGGGTGACGTCTCCCAAGAAGGGCTGTGACCATGGACAATGCGGCGCTTGCACTGTTTTGGTCGACGGCCGTCGGCTGAATTCCTGTCTGGCGCTCGCGCTGACCCATGACACTGCCGACATCACGACATCCGACGGCCTGGCCGCAGACGGCGAGCTGTCCACCCTGCACCGAGCATTCCTCGAACAGGACGCCTTCCAGTGCGGCTACTGCACCCCCGGCCAGGTGTGCTCGGCCGCCGGTGTTCTGCGAGAAGCGGCCGATGACGCGCCGAGCGTGGTCACCGACGATCTGGAGGCTCCCGTCGATCTGTCCGCCGAGGAGATCCGCGAGCGGATGAGCGGCAACCTGTGCCGGTGCGGAGCCTACGTCAACATCGTCGCGGCCGTCGGCCAGGCGGCCGCGGACAGCCAGACGGCCATGGACAGCCACGCAGCCGAGGAGTCGCGATGAATCCCTTCGACTACGAACGCGCCACCGACACCGCTGAGGCCGTCGCCGTGCTCACCCAACGGCCGGACGCGGTGTTCCTGGCCGGCGGAACCAACCTCGTCGATCACCTCAAGCTCGGCGTCACGGAGCCGGGGCTGGTCGTCGACATCAATCGCCTCGACCTTGCACACGTCGAGGAGCTCGACGACGCAGGGCTGCGCATCGGAGCGATGGTGCGCAACAGCGACGCGGCCGCCGACCCGCGAGTCCGACGCGACTACCCGATGCTCTCACGTGCCCTGCTCTCAGGGGCCTCCGGTCAGCTGCGCAACGCAGCGACCATGGGCGGGAATCTGCTCCAGCGCACCAGATGCGTGTACTTCCAGGACACGTCGACTCCGTGCAACAAACGCGAACCCGGCTCCGGCTGCTCGGCCATCGGCGGTTACACCCGCTACCATGCGATCCTCGGCGCGTCACCTGACTGCGTGGCAACCCATCCCTCCGACATGGCCGTCGCCCTCGCCGCCCTCGATGCCGTGGTCGTCGTCCTCGGTCCTCGTGGGCAGCGTCGGATTCCGATCAGTGAGCTCCATCGGCTGCCCGGAGAACATCCCGAGCAGGACACGGTCCTTGAGCACGGCGACCTCATCACCGCACTCGAACTCCCTCCCCCTCGCCGCGGTCGTTCGACGTATCGCAAGATCCGAGACCGCGCGTCCTATGCCTTCGCCCTGGTCTCGGTCGCCGCAAGGGTCGACGTCGACGACTCGGGGCCGAAGCCGGTGATCCGCGAGGCCTCCATCGCCCTGGGCGGTGTCGCACATAAACCCTGGCGTGCAGGCGCCGCCGAGGCTGTGCTGCGGGGTGCAGAGCCGAATCAGGAGACGTTTCTGCGCGCGGCGGAGGCTGAGCTCGAAGCCGCCGAGCCCGTGGAGGGCAACCGCTTCAAGGTCGCGATGGCACGCGGTGCCATCACGACAGTGCTGACCGAGTTGACGGGAGCCCCGGAGACGGAGCCGGACGAGAACTTGGAGGACGCTCATGAGTGACCTGCTGACGACCTCGGCCATCGGCACCCGGCAGGTGCGCCTGGACGGCCCGGACAAGGTGCGAGGTCGTGCTCCCTATGCGTACGAGCACCCGGTCGACGATCCGCTGTACCTCTATCCTCTGCAGGCACAGATCGCACGGGGCCGGACAGCGAACATCGACACCTCCGCAGCCGAGGCGGTCGACGGAGTGGTGCATGTGCTCACCCACGACAATGCGCCCGAACTGCACAGCACGGAGGACGGGGAACTGGCGATCCTGCGCTCTCCCGAGATCGGATTCCGCGGACAGTACCTCGGCGGCGTCATCGCCACCACCCCGGAGCAGGCCCGCCATGCCGCCGGTCTCGTCATCATCAGCTATGTGGAGGACGATCACGATGTCGAGCTGCGGGAGGACCATCCTGCTTCCCGCACTCCTGAGTCCGGTGGAGGCGATGTCACCGTCGGAGACGTCGATTCGGCCCTCGCCGAGGCTGACGTCCGTGTCGATCAGCGGTACAGCACTCCGATGGAGCACAACAACCCCATGGAGCCGCACACCACCATCGCCCGCTGGGACCGAGGCGAGCTGACCCTGTGGACTTCGACTCAGGGCGTTCACCCCACACGGTCGACGCTGGCGCCGATCCTCGGGCTGGAACCGGACCGGATCCACATCGTCTCCCCGCACGTCGGCGGGGGCTTCGGCTCCAAGGGTGTCCCCCACGCCGACATGATGCTCGCCGCACTCGCCGCCAAAGCGGTGCCGGGACGTCCTGTGAAGTACGCCGTGACCCGGCAGCAGATGTTCTCGATCACCGGCTACAGGGCACCGACCCTGCAGCACATCCGCTTGGGCGCACGCGCCGATGGCACGATCACAGCGTTCGCCTTCGATGCGGTCTCGATGTCGTCGCAGACAAAGGAATTTCCGGAGGAGGCGACGAAGCCGGCCCGCATGATGTACGCAGGCGACAATCGCCGCCTCACTCAGCGTGTGGTTCCTCTGGATGTGCCTGTGCCCTCGTGGATGCGAGCTCCCGGAGAGGCCCCGGGTATGGTCGGACTCGAGATCGCCATGGACGAACTCGCCGTCGCCACCGGAATCGACCCGATCGAGCTGCGAGTGCGCAATGACCCGGACACCGACCCGGACACCGGGATGCCCTTCAATCAGCGCCGTCTCGTGGACTGTCTGCGGGAGGGAGCGGAGCGCTTCGGCTGGGATCGCCGCAGCGCTCAACCGCGCTCTCGGCGGGAGAACGGCTGGCTCATCGGCATGGGGGTCGCCTCCTCCACCTATCCGGCGGGCCGGCAGCCCGGCTCCGTCGCGCGCATCCGCCGAACGTCCGACTGCTACGAGGTGGCCATCGGTGCGGCGGACCTGGGCACCGGCACGTGGACTGCCCTGACCCAAGTCGCTGCGGACTGCCTGCAGGTGCCCATTGACCAGGTGGAGCTTCAGATCGGCGATACCGACCTGCCCAACGCCACGGTCGCCGGCGGCTCCACCGGATTGGCGAGCTGGAGCGCCGCCGTCATCGCTGCGACAGAGAACTTTCGGGCCGAGCATGGAACCGATCCCGCGACCGGAGCACAGTCACAGGGCGAAGCGCAGGCGAATCCGGCAGCCGAGAAGTTCGCCCTGCACTCCTTCGGCGCTCATTTCGCCGAGGTCCGCATCCATGCCGCCACCGGAGAGATCCGGGTGAATCGCATGTTCGGGATGTTCTCCGCCGGACGGATCGTCAACCCGCGCACCGCTCGCTCACAGTTCATCGGGGGGATGACCATGGGGCTGGGAATGGCTCTCCATGAGAAGGGCGAACTCGATCCGCGATTCGGCCACGTCGTCAACCACGACTTCGCCGAGTATCACGTTCCCGTCAATGCCGATATTACTGATATTGAGGCAGCGTGGCTGGACGAGGACGATCCGCTGGCGGGTCCACTCGGTGCCCGCGGCATCGGTGAGATCGGCATCGTCGGCGCTGCCGCGGCGCTCGCGAATGCCGCCTACAATGCCACCGGCGTACGGGTGCGTGATCTGCCGCTCTTCGGCGACGCGTTCCTGCCGCAATGACGACGAAGCCCGATCCGCCGCGATCGCGTCGAAGTCTGCACCTGTCTGTCGCGATCGCGTCGAAGTCTGCACCTGTCGCGATGACGGCGAAGCTGGGCCTGTCGCAATGACCACGGAAACTGCTCCTGAGAGCGTTCAGGGGCCGATGGCCGGATCCGCCGTCGGTCAGGGCCCGGTCGGGCTGGTCCTCGCTGCCGGCGCAGGTCGACGACTGGGTCTGGGACCGAAGGCACTGCTGCGCGGCAACGGCCGCACCCTCGTCGAGTGCCTCGTGGACGCCCTCCTCTCAGGAGGATGCCGCAATGTCACGGTCGTCACCGGTGCCGGGGCCGAGGAGGTCGCCACCATTCTGCGCGGGTCGGATCAGGTCCGGGTGGCCCGCAACCGGAGGTGGGCCGAGGGAATGGGTTCCTCGCTGCAGTGCGGACTGCAGACCATCGGCCCCGGAACCGATGTCCTGGTGACACCCGTCGACCGACCTGGCATCTGTGCAGAGGAGGTCGAACGCCTCATCGCAGCCCATCGTCCGGGGGCGATCACCGCAGCCGCGCACCGGGACGAGCAGGGGCAGCTGCGCCGGGGACACCCTGTCGTCTTCGATGCGATGTGGACCGCCGAGGTGGTCACCGCAGCCCATGATGACGTCGGTGCTCGCCAGCTGCTCACCGCGCACCGCGACATCGTGGAACTGGTCGACTGCAGCGACCTCGACGACGGCGAAGACATCGATGTACCCGCCGACCTTCACCGTCTGAAGCTTCTGGATCGCTCCACCCGCCACTGCAGTGACGGTGGCAGCCGCGGCGATGGCCGAGGCGGTGACGGAAGTGACGGCAACGGCCGCACGGTGTTCGACACGATCAATCAGGGGGCCGGTCACGCGTCGCGCGGCTCGGGGGCGCGACCTGCGTCCGGCCGCTGAGGGGCGCAGCCTGGTTCCGGCCGCCACGGACGGTGAGGATCTCCGCAAGAATCGAAACGGCCACCTCGGCGGGGGTCAGCGCATCCAGGTCGAGACCGATCGGAGAGTGCAGTCGAGCCAGCGCTTCGCTGTCGACTCCTGCCTCCTGCAGAGCATGACGTCGGTCTCGGTCGCTGCGCCGCGAGCCCATTGCCCCCACATAGCCAATGTCGAGCCCGAGCGCGTGGACCAGGGTGGGAATGTCGACCTTCGGGTCGTGGCTGAGCACACAGATCATGCTGCGCTCATCGAGCTCACCTGCTTCGGCAGCCTCGATGAGGAAGCGGTGCGGCCAGGCTCGGACCACCTCGGCGCCGGGAAACGACGTCGGATCGGTGAAGGCAGGGCGGGGATCGCACAGAGTGATGCGATGGCCCAGGGGCCTGGCGGCTTCCACCAGAGCCTGTCCGAAGGCGTTCGCTCCGACGATGATCAGGTGGGCCGGCGGCGTCCGGGTCTCAATGAAGAGTTCGATCGGCTCGTATTCGTCATCTGGCGGAGCAACACGGACGCTGCCCGTGCGCCCGCTGCGGATCATTGCCTCCGCACGCCGGAGCGCAGTATCGAGGACCGACGGCGGCACGACCCCGGCAAGTCCGGCGGCAAGAGAAGCTGCGTCCCGTTCGGCGTCGAACTCAAGAGAATTTCTGCTGATGACACAGGTGCCGAGGGACTCCTCATGAGTCGCAGCGGGCAATCTCATGATCATCGCGATCGGGACGCTGTGACGTGTGCTCTGATTGCTCCCACGTGTGCTCTGCTCGCTCCGACCGGCTTCTTGCCGCAGACTGGAGCAGCCGGCCCTGAAGCTCTGGATGAGCACATCGATTTTGCCGCCGCACATCAGCCCGACGGCAAAGGCATCGTCATCGCTGTACCCGAATCGCTGCACCGTGGAGAGTCCTGAGTCGAGCGCCTGCCGACAGGCAACGAGGACAGCACCTTCGACGCAGCCTCCGGTGAGAGACCCGTGGATCGCACCTGCGGCGTCGACCAACATGGACGTTCCCACCGGCCGAGGCACTGACCCCTCGGTTCCGATGATGGTGGCGACCGCGATGTCCTGTGGTTCCTCCGGGTCGAAGAGCCGCTGCTGCGCGGCGGGCAGGACATCCAGCATGTCATCGAGCCTATACCTTCCGACCTGCCCGAAACAGGGCACTAGCGGGTCGAGCCGGGGTTTCGTAGACTGCCAAGATGGAGTTCTCGGCACGCGCCGCATCGCTTCTGCTGCCGGAGTCAGTCCCAGTGCTGCGGGAAAGCCTGGTCAGGCCACCATCCCATTGATCGATCATGTGTGAGGAGACCGAATCATGAGCGAAGGGTCTATCGACGATCTCATGTCCTCAGCCGATTCCCCGATGATCGTCGTCACCACCTCGGCGGAGGGGGAACGGGCGGGCTGCCTGGTGGGATTCCACTCGCAGTCCAGCATCTCACCCGAGCATTACTGCTTCTGGCTGTCGAAGGCCAACCACACCTATCGGGTGAGCCTGCGGTCCACTCATTTCGCCGTCCATTTCCTCACTGCCGAGGACCTGGCCGTCGCAGAGCACTTCGGCGCTCTCACCGGCGAGGAAACAAACAAGTTCTCCGGCCTCGATGTCGATACGACCACAGACGGCGTGCCCCTCCTCCGGGCTCTGCCGAACCGAATGCTGGTCAAGCGCATCGTATTGTCGGACGACGGAGGAGACCACGTCGGAGTCACGGCGCAGGTGGTCTCGGTCGAGACAACCGGGTCTTTCACTCCCCTGCGGCTGTCCGATGTCGGGGATCTGTCTCCCGGACACGACAGCGACGAGCGCGTGATCGATCCCTGAGGCTGTTGCGGGTCAATCGGCGATGGCCCGCGGGGGCCGTCGGCCCCTGACCCCGGAGTCTGCAGCTGATCAGAATGTCAGGACGAGTCGCCCGCGGACGCCGCCCGCCTCTAAACGGCGATGTGCTGCCGGGGCCTGGTCCTTGGAGTATGTCTCGGCCACCTGCAGAGTGACCGTTCCGTTCTCAGCCGCTTGACGGAGCTCATCGAGTTTCTCATGTTCTCGTGCATAGTCGACGACCCAGATGGGTGTGAATGTGATGCCACGCTCGCCTGGTTCCTCGTAGCCGCGCACCGTGATGACGGTGCCCCCATCGCAGACAGCCGGTGCGATCTTCTCGTGCATGAGAGCGCCGTCGATCACACCGTCCACTCCTTCGGGATACCGCTCACGTATGAGCTGCGGGAAATCGTCACCTCGGCTGAGCACGAGATCGGCTCCAAACCCAATGACACGGTCCTCGTCGGCCTCTTTGGCGTCGGCAATGACGGTGAGCCCGTCCTTCTTTGCCAGTTGCACCGCGTAACCGCCCATTGTGCCGGCTGCGCCAGTCACTGCCAGCACGCTGCCCTTCTC
>NZ_JAKDJU010000102.1 GCF_030453725.1 Brevibacterium picturae | reverse complement strand
CCCGCTGCCTGGTCGAGGCGACGTTGGATCATTTCCCGGAACAGGCGCTCATTGTTTCCCATGCGCGACATCTGAGCCTGCATGAGCGAGGGGTCCTGCTTCATCAGCTGGTGGTATTGGTGCATCTCTTCGCGCTTGTTCAGGCGAGTCCGGACCACCGAGGCCAGCAGGTGCTGAAGGTCGGTGAGGAGCTTGCCACGAGGACCACCGGCTTCGAATGCCTCGATGGCAGGTTGATCCTCAACGTCGAACACAGTGTCAGAGCGGCCGAGCAGGGCCTCTTCTTTGCTCGTGAAGTAGTTGAAGAAGGTTCGTCGTGAGACTCCGCAGCGTTCGCAGATGTCTTCGACGGTGACGTTGGTGTAGCCGTTCTCGAGCGCCAGGTCGAGGGCAGCCTGGCGCAGGGCCTGTCCGCGCTCGCGCTTCTTGCGCTCGCGCAGACCTTCGGACTGTTCGGCGTCGCCCGGGGCGGCAGCCGACCCTGTGGCTGCCGAGTCGACTGCCGCAGTGTCGGCGGGCGTCGGCTCGCCAGGAGTTGTGGAGGTCATATCCACATTATTGCACCCTGTGCATTTTTGCCTCAAGTGCAACTATTGTGTTCTACGGCACACTCCCAGGCAGTCCCCCTTCTCGACTGCCCCGCTCAGTACCCGAGCTTCGCATTCGTCAGCACCGGAATCGCCTCGGCGGCCTTGTCGGCTCCCGCGAGGTCCACCTCGACGATCTCAAGTGCCTCCTCACCCTCGAGTGAGGAGATGACGTGGCCGAAGGGATCGGACACGAGACTGTGGCCGACTCCCGTGGGTCCCTTCTTCGGCACGTCGACGCCGCTGACCTCGGGATCGGCCTGGCCGATTGCTGCGACGAACATATTGCTGTCCAGGGCTCGGGCCCGGGCCAGAGTCTGCCATTGCTCGACCTTGCCCTTCCCCGCGCCCCAGGACGCCGCGACGATGGCGAGCTTGGCGCCACGGCGACTGAGCTCGGCGTAGAGCTTCGGGAAGCGGATGTCGTAGCACAGGGTCAGCCCGAGGTCCTCGCCGCCGAGGTCGATGACGACCGGGACCTCACCGGCGACGACGGTGTCGGATTCCTTGAACCCGAAGGCGTCGTAGAGATGGATCTTCGCATAGTCGCGGCGCTCACCCTGCGGCGGGTAGACGGCGAGCAGGTTGATCACCTTCTCACCTGAGACGCCGAACTCCCCCACGATGACGGTGATGCCGGATTCGGCTGCCAGCTGGGCCATCGCGGTCCGCCACGATTCGGTGTTCGCCTCGGCGACTTCGCGCAGTCCGGGGCCGAAGGCCGACATCGTGGCCTCGGGGAAGACGACGAACTCGGCTCCCGCCTCGGCGGCTTGGTTCGTGTAGTCCCTGACCTTGTCGAGGTTGTCCGCAACCGTGGTGGTGGAGTTGATCTGCGCGAGTGCGAATTTCATGGCCAGTCCTTGCGATCCGGGGGTGTCAACGGTGCGTTCAGGCTATCGCGATCGTGGGTCCGGAGAAACCTCCGCCCAGTCTCACCTCGACTTCGGCTGCCTCCTCAGTGCAGGTACTCGCGACCGGGGCGACCGCCTCGGCGGCGGCCGTGGACGCCGAAGTAGAGGATCATGGCGACGACTACAAGCCCCGCGCAGAGCATGAACATGCCGTTTCCGCCGGTCAGCGGCATGATCGCGCCGAGGATGATCGGTCCGATCCCCGAACCTGCGTCGAGGAGCAGGAAGAAGGAGGCGGTGGCAACCGGTACACGGTGCATGGGCACCGATTTCACGGTGATCGCCTGCATGCACGGCATGAGAGAACCGAAGCCCAGACCGACGAACACACCGGCGAGGATGATGCCGGGCATGGTCGGCCATACGGCCAGCAGGATGTTGCCGACCAGGTTGAACACGAATACGGGGTAAATGACGAAGTTGTCGCCGAGGCCATCCTGCATGCGCCCCACGAATAGTCGTGCGACCAGTGACGCGACGGCGAATGCGACGAAGAACAGGGAGGCGGCGGCCGGAACACCGTTGTCGGCGGCATAGCCGGCGAGGAAGACGAGCGCCGCGGCATAGGCGGTGCCGCAGACGAGCATGATCGAACCGATGCGCAGTCCGTCGGGATCAACGAGGGTGCTGATCTTGAAGTGCCATTTCGACCGACGCTGCTCCTCACTGAGCTCTTGGACGGGCAACTTGATGGCCACGCAGAGGATGAACGCGACGACCGACATGAACGCCGAGGCGGCGAAGAGCATCACGAAGTCAAAGGCGCGTGGGAGGATCACACCCAGGTAGGGGCCCAAGGCGGTGGACAGTGTCGTCGCGGTGCCGAAGTACCCGGTGCCCTCACCTCGGCGGGAGGAGGGGATGACGCTCTGGATCGCGGTCATGATGGCGGTGTTGCCGGCGCCGAAGGCGATGCCGTGGATGATGCGGATGACCAGCAGCCAGACGAGGGTGTCGGCGAACATGTAGGCCACGGAGGCGAGGACGGACACGGCCATCGTGATGATGAGCAGCCTCCGGCGCCCGATGAAGTCGAGGTATTTTCCGGTCAGAACACGGGAGACGACGGCACCGACGACGAACGAGGAGGAGGCGAATCCGGCGGCGGCCTCACCGGCGGAGAACCGGGCGACAGCGTAGCCGGCCATGGACGTCATGAGGAGGTAGAACACCATCGACATCGCCAGGTTGAGACCGATGCCGACGACGAAGTCCTTGGTCCATAGCTGTGCCCGTGTCACTGAAGATCAGTCTCTCTTTCTGTTGAATGATGCACAGCGTCCCGGCTTCCTGCTGTCATCACTGATCCGCTGTGATCGAGCCGGGGACCTACCTATGCTATATGGTGGCGCCTGCCGACGATGATGCGTCTCAGGGTGATCTTGCTCTAGACGCATGGCCACGGACTGCTGTGTTCTCAGTCATATAGAGTGAGAATCATGACCCAGAAGAGAACCGCTTCGGCCATTGACGCCGTCGCTGAAGAATACGTTGACGCCTCGCTCGCGCTCTCCCCCTCGCTCGCCCTCTACCTCGGCCTCGATGGCGCGACGGGTTTCGATGACTTCTCCCCCGCCGGCCTGGCTGCCGCCAATGATCTCACTGTCGAGACCCTGGCCAAGCTCGCCGAGGCGGAGAAGACAGCCGATCTCGACGACGTCGACCTCGTCACCATCGATGCGATGCGCGACCGGCTCACCGTCGACCGCGATTATTTCGAGGCCGGGCTCAAGCACTCGAGCCTCAACGTCATCGAGTCGCCCCTGCAGTCCATTCGCGACGCCTTCGACCTCATGCCCACCGAGACCACCCAGGACTGGGAGGCGGTGGACACGACGATGGCTGCCGTGCCCACGTCCGTCGCCGGCTATCAGGAGTCGCTGTCCCTGGCCAAGAGCCGCGGCCAGGTCTCCGCCCGGATCCAGGTCGAGAAGGTCATCGAACAGGCCCGCGCGGTAGCCGAGCCGGGCAGCAACTTCGACCAGCTCGTCGCCGGCGCCACCGACGCCCCACCCTCGTTGCGTCAGCGGCTGAACACCCACGCCGAGGCGGCCCGTGAGTCATTCGCCGGCCTCGCCGATTTCTTGGGTGCGCAGCTCCTCCCTGCCGCTGGGGAGAACGAGGCATGCGGTCGCGAGGCCTACGCCCTGTACTCGCGTGACTTCCTGGGCGCGGAGGTCGACTTCGATGAGACCTATGCGTGGGGACTCGAGGAGCTCGCCCGCATCGACGCCCAGCAGCGTGAGGTGGCGGAGAAGATTCAGCCCGGTGCTGATCTGTTCGAGGTCATGGAGACGCTCAACAACGATCCGGAACGGACCCTGCATGGGTCGGAGGGCCTGCGCGAGTGGATGCAGAAGGTCGCTGATGAAGCGATCACCGAGCTCGGGAAGTCTCATTTCGACATTCCCGAACCGGTGCGCACGATCGAATGCATGATCGCCCCCTCGGCCACCGGAGGCATCTACTACACAGGACCGACCGACGACTTCTCCCGTCCGGGCCGCATGTGGTGGTCGGTGCCCGAAGGCGTCACCGAGTTCGCCACCTGGCAGGAGAAGACCACCGTCTATCATGAGGGTGTGCCCGGCCATCACCTGCAGGTCGGCCAGGCCACCTATGTCTCCGATACCCTCAACCGTTGGCGCCGACTCATGTGCTGGGTCTCCGGCCACGGGGAGGGCTGGGCCCTCTACGCCGAGAAGCTCATGGCCGACCTCGGCTTCCTGGACGATCCGGCAGACTACCTGGGCATGCTCGATTCGCAGCGCCTGCGCGCAGCTCGTGTGGTCCTCGACATCGGCTTCCACCTGGGCCTCGAAGCCCCGGCCAGCCTCGGCGGAGGAACCTGGAACAGGGAGAAGGCCTGGCAGTTCCTCACCGACAATGTCGCCATGGACCGGTCCTTCCTCGCCTTCGAACTCGACCGCTACCTGGGCTGGCCCGGACAGGCCCCCAGCTACAAGATCGGTCAGCGACTCTGGGAGCAGTTCCGTGATGAGGCGAAGGCCGAAGACGGAGCGGACTTCGATCTCAAGGCCTTCCACACCAAGGCGCTGAACCTGGGATCGGTCGGCCTCGACACCCTGGGCCGGGCCATGAAGCGCTGAGTCGCTGGGTGGGAGAATGACCTCGTGAAGAACAATGACAGCTCGAGCACTGACAGTCGCCGCTCCGAGACCGTGCGCGTCACTGAGGTGCTGCGCAACGAGATCATCGACGGTGTCCGGTTGCCCGGCAGCAAGCTGGTGGAGCGAAACCTCGCCACTGAACTCGGCGTCAGTCGCGTGCCGATCCGCGAAGCCCTCAAACAGCTCGCTTCCGAAGGGCTGGTGGCGAATCGGCCCAACACCTGGTCGACGGTACGCGAGTTCTCCCCCAGCGACATCGCCGACCTCAATGAGGTCCGGACCGTCTTCGACATCCTGTCCTTCGAACTCGCCGCACAGCGCCACAACCGGGAGGGCCTGGCCAAGCTCGAAGCCGCAATGGCCAGGGGCAAGGAACTGTCGAAGGCCGGTGATGTGGTCGGCGCGCACCGTTCGGCGGCAGACTTCCACGCCATCGTCACCGAGCTCTCCGGCAACCGGCTCCTCGTCGAGATCGGTGAGCTCCTCGATTCACGCATGCGCTGGCAGCTGAGCCAGCACGACGACCTCGACTTCGTCGCCACGGAGCACGCCCAGCTCTATGACGCCATCGCCCATCGGGACCAGGCGAAAGTCAGGGATCTGGCCGCCCACCATCTCGGAACGAGTCAGAAACAGCACGACAAGCACAAGGAGCGCCTCGCCAATGCCATCGGCGAGAACACCGAAACAAACGCGGACTGAGGTCACGCAGGGGTGAAGGGCCAGCCGCTCATCTGCTTCGGACGGGCCGTGGCGTAGGTACGGACCTTCGAGGTCCTCAGCCCCAGCTCCACAAGCGACTCCGCCAGTTTCACCGCAGCGGTGACCCCGTCGACGACGGGCACCTCGCATCGCTCGACGATGACCTGTTTGAGGTCTGCCATTCCCCCGCAGCCGAGGACGATGGCCTCAGCACGGTCACGGTCGACCGCCTCGGCGGCCTGATCAGCGATCGCCTCAATGGCACGATCGGGCTGATTCTCCAGCTCGAGCACGGCCATCCCGGATGCTCGCACCGAGGTGCAGTGCGTATTCAGGCCGGCCAGGAGGAGCCGGTCCTCGATGAGGGGAACGGTGCGGTCAAGCGTCGTCACGACCGCGTACCGGTGGCCGAGGAACATTGCCAGCGCGGCACCCGCTTCGGTGATGTCGATGACGGGAACGTCGAGGAGTTCCTGCAGTCCCTCGCGCCCGTGCTCGCCGTATCCGGCCTGGATGACGGCGTCGAACTCGCCGGGATGCTTCATCACCGCATCCATGACTCCCAGCGCCGCGAGATAGCTCTCGACGTTGCCTTCGCAGGATTCGGCACCGAAGCTCGGCGTGAGGGGAATGATCTCGGTGCCCGCCGAGGCGACCTCGCGTGCCGCATGGGCGATGGACTCGGTCATCGACTCGGTGGTGTTGACGTTGACGACGAGAATTTTCATTGTGGGGCCTCAATCAGTGCGTGGTGGGGACGGCGATCTCTTCACCGTCGACCTCGCGGAAGGTGAAGTTTCGGCGGGCGATGATGAAGTAGATGATCGCGGCGATGCCTGCCCCGCTGAACCAGGAGAACTCGGAGAATCCGGCGAACGCGGGAACCAGGGCGAAGACGAGGGAGATCATGGAAGCCGGAACGAATGCGCCGATGGCCCGCCAGTTGACTCCGCGGTGGTAGAAGTACTCCCCATCGCCTGCCTCGGTGTAGAGCTGGGGAACGTTGACCTTCGTCTTCCGAATCACCCAGTAGTCGACCATGATGACGCCGAACAGGGGCCCCAGCAGTGCTCCGAGTCCGCCCAGGAAGTAGACGATGACGACGGGTGAGTCGTAGAGGTTCCACGGCAGGATGACGAAGCCGATGACCGCGCTGATGATCGCTGCGCTGCGGAAGTTGAGTTGGCGCGGGAACATATTCGTCAACGCGTAGGTCGGGGCGACGAAGTTCGCCATGAGATTGACCGCGACCGTGAGGATGAGCAGCGCCAGGGAGGCCAGCGCCAACAGGATCGGATTGCCGATGGTCTGGACGATATCGGCCGGTGAGGTGATGACCGTGCCGTCGATCGCGTACTGCGCACCGGCCAGCGAGATCACGACGAGGCCGAAGACGAGCATGTTGATCGGAATCCCCCAGAAGTTGCCGACGACGATCGATCCCTTCTTCTTCGCGGCACGGGTGAAGTCGGAGAAGTTGAGGACGAAGGTGCCGTAGATCGCGACCCACAGGGACCCTCCGCCGAGGATGTGCATCCACATCGGCCACCCGGACAGGGCGTCTTCCCGAGCCCAGGAGATGGAGAAATCGACACGGGAGAGCATCCAGATGGCCAGCGAGACGAACGTGACGAGGATGATCGGTCCGGCGATCGCCTCGTACTTGCGGATCATCTCCATGCCATAGCTGACGATGATGACCTGGACGACCCAGAGCAGAGTGAACGAGAACCAGCCCAGTCCGGAGAGCCCGAGGAACTCGGTGTCGGCCCACGGCTGCAGGCCGGGCATGAGGGTGATGAGCAGGACGTTGAGGACGCTGGAGGCCAGGTAGGTCTGGATTCCGAACCAGGCGATGGCGACGATTCCGCGCACAGATGCGGCAAGCTGCGCGCCGTGGACGCCGAATGCGATGCGGCTCATCACCGGGTAGGGCACGCCGGTCTTATGGCCCATGAAGCCGGAGAGCGTGAGCAGGAAGAAGAGCAGTGCGGCACCGACGAGCAGAGCGACGAGGATCTGCCACGCACCCAGGCCGAGCGCGAAGAGACCGAGCGCGAACCCGTAGTTGCCCAGCGAGTGAACGTCGTTTGCCCAAAGGGTGAAGACGCTGTAGGCGGTCCAACTTCGCCCTTCCTTCTTGCTGGGCGCCAGGTCCGAGTTGTAGAACCGTGGGCTGACGCGGTGAGCCGCCAACTGTTCGGGACTCGGGCCCATCCAGGTGGGCGCGGAGTCCTGCGTGGCCTCAGTCTTCGTCATAGGTGTCACTCAAATCTGAAAGGCACATCGCTGGGATACCAAATTACTGATCACAACGCTGTGGCGGCGAGTCCTGTCGAGATCAGCGTAACCCCAGTCACAGATGGTGCGCAACGACACGTTCGTGATTTCGCCGTTTACGCCCTCTACTACAGGGATCGTACGGACGACTCAGCGGCTGGTCACAGGCTCAATCGCAACAATCCGACGATCACATATTTGGCATACCATTTTCTTCTTCCACGTCCTTGGCCGTCGGATCCCATTTGACGATGCCGACGGCGATGGCTCCGGCCAGAGGTGCACACGCGACGACCCAGAAGACTCCGGTGCCCATGGAACCGGTCAGGATCGGGAACATGATGAGGGAGACGATCGAAAACGCCCGCAGCACGGACTGATTGAAGCCGATGCCGATGCCGCGCAGCCTCGTCGGGTAGGACAGGGTCGCGTAATTCATCAGATTGGCCCCGGGCCCTCCTGCCTGTGCGAAGACGAAGGCCGCGAGCATTGCCACCGACACCAGCACGAGGGCACCTGCCGGGATGCCGACGACGGCCAGCAGAGCCAGTGCCACAGCTTGGATCACGAAGCCGACCAGCGTAATGCGGCGGGTGCCGAACCGGTTGACGATGCTCATGCCCAGCAGCCCGCCGATGGCTCCGAACCCGAGATTGATGACGAGCGAGGCGATGATCGTGACCAGGGGAGTCTGGTGGAACAGGGTCGTGATGATCAGCGGCGTGCCGTAGGCGACGGCGTTGTACCCGAAGGTGGAGAATACGGACACGCAGAGGGCGACGATCGTGCGCACGCGGTACTGCGGGGCGAAGAGTTCTGCGAACCCGCTCCATTTGCCGCCGCTCTTCGGTGTCTGGAGGGACTGTGTGCTCTGCCCGGTGGCTGCCGAATCACCGGTCTCCCCGGCAAGCTTCGTCGTCTCCTGCTTGGCGCCACTGGCGTCATATCCTGCGGTCGTCTTCGTGCCGCCCGCATCCGCGGCAAGTTTCACGTCGAGGTTGTGGTGCGAGCGCATGACGTCGACGGCGGCGCGCAGGTCGCCCTGGTTCGCCAGCCATTCGGGTGATTCGGCGAGGTAGCGGCGGCGCACGAGGAGCACCACGAGTGCTGGGACTGCGCCGAAGCCGACGACGAGGCGCCAGAGGATGGCGTGCTGGTCATAGGGCAGGCTGACGAAGATGATGAGGACGACGAGGTAGCCGATTCCAGTGGCGATGTACCAGGCAGGTGACCAGGCGTTGACGCGCTGTGAGCGATTGCCCTTGCCCTTGAGCTTGGAGAATTCGGCGAGGAAGGCCATCGCCACAGGCAGGTCGAGTCCGACGCCGATGCCCATGACGAAGCGGAAGACGATGAGAACCCATTCGTTGGGAGCCACGGCGCAGCCGATGGCGGCGACGACGAAGAACACCATATCGGCCATGAAGAGTTTGTAGCGTCCGAAACGGTCGACGAGGTACCCGCCGAAGAGCGCACCGATGACCGCTCCGACCATGATCGAGGCGTTGACGAGCCCGGTCATGAAGCCGGACAGTCCGAACTGCTCCTTGATCGCGGTGATGCCGAACGCCAGAGACGAGAAGTCGTAGGCGTCCATGAAGATCCCGCCGAGGGCGAGGATGATGACCGCTTTGGTCTTCGTGCCCTGGGATCCGAATTCGGCGAGAACGGAGTGGATGTCGGAGGCGCTGCGGATGATCCGCGGAGACTTCGTCCCGCTGGCTGTGCCCTCCGCCGCCGAGGTGGGGCCTGGGCCGGTCTTGTCTGGTGCGTGTGCCGAAGTGCCGGCTGGTTCTGGACTATTCACAATCGCTCAGTATGGTCGGTGCGCGTCCCCGCCCACTCCCCCGACCGTCACAATATGTCACGGACTACCTGAACGCCGGAGCGCCGGAGCGCCGGAGTGTCTCAGGACCGGCGCGTCTCAGCGTCGGACATGCCTGCTCCCACTCAGATGACGGGTCACGCACTGCCCTGCACACACGACTCGCTTCCCTCTACGTCGCGATTCACTGTCGACAAACGGATTTCAGTGTGGACCTATGTTCGTCCGCCTGGGGAAAAGCGACCATTTCTCAACTACAAATTCTCCATGACTGGTCGCTCAGAGCTCAGCCGCGCTTTCACATATGTACCGCGCACCCGCACACCACCTCTCGACCCGACAGTTTCCACGTTCCTCATCCTGCAACGGACAGCCGCGTACATGCGTCGGCGACGTTGAGGCACAGCTCACTCAGACAAGCGCATTGACTCGAACGTCCTTGGCTGTTGACTGTCTTCTCACTTGCGCGTGATTCGGCAGTGGATGACAGACGTCGATACACAGTCGCTGAGCGCATGGTTCCTCTTGAACCGCATCTGCGGCAGAGTCACCGCTCATGAACAATGAACCCATACAATTCCTCACTGCTCCGGTCCCGTTCACCCGCGATCAGGTCGGCCTGCTCGGACTCAGCCTGCACGCGCTGAGGAACAGCCCTCGCTACACTCAGCTCTTCCACGGCGTCTGGATCGACAATCAACCAGACACCGCAGTACCGGCACCGATGTGGGCCGGCTTCGAATGGGCCAACGTACAAGTCGGCCTATCCGGGATGCTGCGTCTCCACGATGATTTAGCTGGCACGGGCATCACCGCAGCTCGACTGTATGGGCTTCCGCTCCCACGGAGGCTCACCGACAATCGGATTCATGTTGCTTCCGCTTCTCCTGATTTCACGCTGAAGAGGAGAGGCGCTGTACTTCACCGTTACGCGTCCCTGAAGGTCGCCAATTTCTGCGAGCTGCCCCTGATATCAGTCCCTCAGCTGATCGTTGAACTCGCCACAATCCTTACAGTTGATGAGCTGATCGCTGTAGCCGAGGCCGCAATCGGAAAATGGCACAGTGGTCCGTTGGCGACCCCTAAAGCAATCAGAGCCGAAGTCGACAGTCGCCGATACGTGCGAAATCGGCCCTTACTTGCCTCCGTGCTGACGCTCATGCGGCAAAACGTCGATTCACCGCAGGAAACCTGGTTACGCCTGTGGATAACACGCCAAGGATTCCCGGAGCCGACGGTTCATCCTCCCGTGCAATGCTCAAACCTCAGCTACCTTCTTCACCCCGACCTCGGATATCCCGAGCTTCGTCTCGCCATCGAGTACGAAGGAGATCACCACAGAAGCTCAGACAAGCAGTTCGCCGCCGACAACGAGCGGATTCAGAATCTCGTTGCACAAGGGTGGACCGTGTTGCGCGTGTCGAAAGCGACGAATATGGACCACTTCCGTCAGCTTCTCGGCCATCACCTCGCTCGCGCCTGACTCACTCCGAGGTTCTCACCACATTCACCGTTCTCACCACATTCACTGTCCGCAAATGGTCGTCAGAACGGCCCTGAACAACCATTTATAGACAGTAAAGATGCTGGGCGTCCCTTCGCTGG
>NZ_JAKDJU010000343.1 GCF_030453725.1 Brevibacterium picturae | reverse complement strand
GAGGACCAAGCCGGACAAGAGATTGATGACTCTGCCGGCGTCGCTCCACGGCTCAGAGAGGAAGGTGAGGAAGATTGCTGGGATCGAGACGAGTGCGGCGACCAGAACCGGCACTGCCAGGCGTTCCTGCCAGCGTTGCTCCCGGGTCGCTTTTGAGTCATCAGTCATCGTCACTATCAGGATAGTTGGTTGGCGCTGTGCTACCCCTCGAGCAGTCCCCGGATGTCCTCGGCCGTCACCGTCTGGCTGAATGCCTGACCGTTGGGGCCGCGCCCTTCGAAGGCCCCGCCGTCGGTCATGAGGGAGTCGAAGAGCTCAGCCTTCTTCTTCTGCAGGGCCAGGACCTTCTCCTCGATCGTTCCCTCGGCGACATAGCGATAGACCATGACGTTCTTCGTCTGTCCGATCCGGTGCGCTCGGTCGATCGCTTGGTTCTCCGTCGCCGGATTCCACCACGGATCCATAAGGAAGACATAGTCGGCCTCGGTGAGGTTGAGGCCGAAACCGCCGGCCTTGAGGCTGATGAGGAACACGGGAGCCGCGCCGGATCGGAACTCGTCGACGACCTGGCCGCGATTGCGAGTCGAGCCGTCGAGGACGACGTAGGGGACACCTCGGCGATCGAGATCCTCGGCCACCTTGTCGAGGAAGGAGGTGAACTGGCTGAACACGATTGACCGGTGGCCCTCCGCCACGACATCCTCGAGGCGTTCCATGAGGGCGGCGAGCTTGGACGAGTGCACACCTTCGTGTTCGCCGTCGACAATGCGCGGGTCGAGTGCGAGCATGCGCAGCAGGGTCAGTGAGCGGAAGACGATGAAGCGCTGCTTGTCATACTCGCTGTCGATGAAGCCGAGGATCTTCTTCCGCTCCTTCTGCAGCACCCGATCGTAGAGCTTGCGGTGAGCAGCGTTGAGCTCGACATTGATGACCTGCTCCTGCTTCTCCGGCAGATCGGCTGCGACAAGATCCTTCGTGCGGCGCAGCATGAACGGTCGAATCCGCTTCTGCAGCCGTCCCATTCGTCCCGGATCCTCACCGCCTTCGATGGGCCGCACGTATTCCTTCTCGAAGCGATGCGCGCTGGGGAAGAGTCCAGGTGCGGTGATGGAGAACAGCGACCACACATCGCGCAGAGAATTCTCCATCGGAGTGCCCGTCAGCGCCAGACGGAAGGGTGCGTTGACCGACTTCGCAGCCAGGTGGACCTGCGAGGAGCTGTTCTTCACGAACTGCGCCTCATCGAGAATGAAACCGGCCCAGTCCAGACGGGCGATCGGATCCTCGTCCAGGCGCAGCATCGCGTAGGACATGACGATGAGATCGGCACCGGCGACCACCTCGGCGAGGGGCTTCTGCCTCTTCTTCGTTGACTCGGAAACGACACGAACGTCGAGGTCAGGGGTGAACTTCGCGGACTCCTTCGCCCAGTTGTCCACCACCGAGGTGGGGGCGACGACGAGGAACGGAAGCTCTGGCTTCGCGTGGGCGATGAGTGCCAGGGTCTGCAGGGTCTTGCCCAG
>NZ_JAKDJU010000101.1 GCF_030453725.1 Brevibacterium picturae | reverse complement strand
CGTGTTCTGCCGCCTGAACGTGCGACCTTCTCATCGGCATGTTCGGCGCTCAGCGCCAGCAGATAGGGCAGCAGCACCATCGCCCCGGTCGAGGGCACGGCGATGCCGGAGTCCGTGATCACCAGCCCCACCGCCATGCCCGTGGCTGCGGCGAGGAAGCCGAAGTGGATGTCCTGGTCTTCGAACACCTGCGGCAGACGTCCTCGCCATCTGTTCGTCAGGCGACCGGTGCGCGATGTGGAAGAGATGGCGGGGAAGTGGAGCAGATAGCGGAGGAAGAGCAGGATCGCGATGACCGCGAGGGGAGTCACGATCGCCAGCGCAGGGTTGATCTGAATGATGTGGAGGTTGGCGCCGAGCTTCCGGCCGATCACCTGCAGGGCCTCACCGGTGACGATCTGGTCGAAGAAGTTTCCGAAGTGCGAGCGTGCACCCGGTTCGCGCAGCCAGTCGAGGAACGCGATGCCCAGCAGCACGGTCAGCGAGGCGAGGCCGATGAGCACAAGACGGACGATGGTGAGGCGGATGCGGCTGACCAATGCCAGCAGCACCAGGAGGCCGGCCAGGGTGGCGATCGTGCCGCCGAACTTCGCACCCCAGGACGGATTTCCGGACACGAACACCGCGAACAGTCCGAGGACGAGGGGAAGGATGACGACCATCCTGCGATGTCCCTTCGATCTCAGCCAGGAGATCGCAAGTCCCAGGAAGATGAACAGGCTGACGATGAAGATCGCCGCTCCCTGATTCCCCAGGCCGTAGTACCGGCCACCGACGATCGGGTTGTAGCCCAGCAGGGAGTTGCCCTGCAGATGCGAACCGGTGATGAGGTCTGCGGAGAGGATGAGGAAGCTGGCCAGCGAGAGCGCGGCCACGCGACCGCGCCAGGTTCGACCCCAGGGCGGGAGCAGAGAGACGACGAAGAGGAGCGCGGCCGAGACCGCGATCGACAGCGCCAAACCGAAGCCGGGGTGGGGCAATCGGGCCCAGGGCAGCAGTCCAGCCAGGAACGCACTCATCGGCAGGGTTGCCGCGGCGAGTGAGATCCAGGCCAGGAATCGGTGCACGGTGGGGGCGATCGTCGCACCGCCTCGGCGGCCGATGAGGGCCCGGGAGAGCAGAAGCCCGCACAGGATGAACAGGACGTAGAAGGTGATGTCGAGGAACAGGGAGAACGTCGACAGATGCTGGTGGATCGTTGTCGCCTTCTGCGATTCGGACACAAGATCATCGATGCGCTTGTCCGGGGCGTCATCGGTGGGCGTGATGTCGAAGGTGATGCCGCTGGGGGAGGAGATGCCGAATTGGTCGAGGATCCCCGGGGCCAGGTCCGTGATCTGCAGGAGGCCGGGAGTGCGTGTGCTGGGCGAGGACACACTGCCCGGTTCGTAGCCGGGACCGGAGGCGATGAATGCGCGCAGCTGCGGCAGACTCGAGCTGTCGCCGAGGCCGGCCACAATGATCGTGGGTTCGGCGCTTCCCGGCTTCGCAGAGTCTCGGACTTCGTCCAGTTTGGTGCCCAAGCGCTGATCGGCCTCGGCGACGCGTTCCGCGCGGTCGAAGGAGACAGGGACGGTGTAGGAGAAGTCGGGGATCGGATCGTAGAGCCACGCCGATGAGCCGATCGAGCCCAGGTCGACGAGTCCGAGTCGGCAGTCGGTGGTGGCCGCGTCATCGGTGTAGTCGGCCACGATGCCGTTGTCGTCGGCGACGGCATAGGCCGCGCCGGGGCCCTCTGCGGCGACGCAGGCTGCGAGCTGCGATTCGTCTCCCGCGGAGTCAGTGCCTGCTGGGTTCGTCTTCCCCTGCTCGCGGACGAGGCGGGAGAGCATTCCGTAGTCCACCGAGTAGCCCGAGTCGATGTTCGGCTCTTTGATGGACTCGAAGTCATCGATCACGGCGGTGGTCGTCCCCCGAGGGGAATCCCCGGGGAGATATTCATCACTCGATGCTCCAGCGCTGCTGCCTGATGCTGAGGCCTCGTCCGCCTTCTCCACTGCCTTCGCGACGGCTTCGTCGCTGGTCGACGGGGCGCTCAGCGGGGGGCAGGTGGCCGTGCTGTCGGCTTCGTCCGGATCGGCTGGAGGGCCAGCCTCGGCGCGCGCGCCGGCACCCAAGGACAGCCAACCGGACCCGGGGCAGGTGGCCGACCCGATGGTGCGCACATTGAGGTTGGCGGCCGCACCGTCGGAGAAGAGCGCGTAGAGGTTGGGCGTGCGCACGGGATCGATGTCATTGATGGTCAGACCGGGTATGCCGTAGACGATGGTCCTGCCGGCGGGGGCGTGTGAGGCCTCGGAATCCTGGTCCGACGCTCCGGTGTTCGCCGACGCTGCGGGGCTCGACGATGCTGCGGTGTCGGCCGCGGATGTCGCGGGCGATTCGGTGCTCGGTGACTCGTCTGCGGCAGTGGCCGGTGACTGCGCGGGGCCGAGCACGAGCACCAAGAGCCCGAGAACTAATCCCAGCACCAGGAGTCTGTATGCGGGAAGGCACTTGGGCAGCAGGGATGTGGGCGGCACATGACAATGGTATCGGCTCAGGTTTCCGCCCGCTCTGTCACTGGCCTGAGCGTTTGCTCCGCGGGTGAGAGTGCATGTATATTTGATTGTCGTTGTGTGTGTCCGTCGTGCTCCCTTACATAGCCTCATGCGTTGCAGGCCCGTAGGTGAGGGGACGTCTTCGATGGGCAGACCCGATTCAAGACAACGAGTGCCTTGACTCATCAGACTCACGACCCGATGAGTCAACGGCACTACACCAAGAGATACGAAAAGAAGGCTACTTTTGCGTACGTTCACACCCAAGCCCGGCGATATTGAGCGCCAGTGGCACGTCATTGACGCCACTGACCAGGTGCTCGGTCGTCTTGCCTCCCAGGTTGCACGCCTGCTGCGCGGCAAGCACAAGACCACCTATGCTCCTCATATCGACACCGGTGACTTCGTCATCATCATCAATGCCGACAAGGTCGCATTGACCGGTGCGAAGCTCGACCAGAAGCGCGCTTACCACCACTCGGGTTACCCGGGCGGTCTGAAGAGCGTCAACTACGCCGAGCTTCTCGCCACCAATCCCGAGCGCGCAGTCGAAAAGGCTGTCGGCGGTATGGTTCCGAAGACTCGTCTCGGACGTGCCCAGATGCAGAAGCTGAAGGTGTACACGGGTGGAGAGCACCCACACGCCGCTCAGAATCCGCAGTCGTACGAACTCAGCCAGGTCGCGCAGTAAGCGCGCTTGAGCTCTAGACATACCGAGGAGAACCGTGGCTGAAGAAACCACCACTGCGACAGAGACTGTCGAAGAACCAATCGCAACCGAATACACGTCGGAGACCCCCGAATCCGCAGGCCTGGGCGAACAGACCGCCGGCGGACGCGGACAGTCCCTGACCGCTCCCGGCAGCGGAGTCGGCCGCCGCAAGCAGGCAGTTGCTCGCGTGCGCCTGATCCCCGGATCCGGTGAATGGACCATCAACGGACGCTCTCTCGAAGAGTACTTCCCGAACAAGCTGCACCAGCAGCTCGTGAACGAGCCCTTCCGCCTCCTGGACCTCGACGGACGTTTCGACGTCGTCGTGCTCATCTCCGGTGGCGGACCGTCCGGTCAGGCCGGAGCCGTTCGTCTGGGCATCGCCCGTTCGCTCAATCAGATCGACGAAGAGTCGAACCGTGCCGAGCTGAAGAAGGCAGGCTACCTGCGCCGCGACGCACGCGTCCCCGAGCGCAAGAAGGCCGGTCTCAAGAAGGCCCGTAAGGCACCTCAGTTCTCGAAGCGCTGATTCTGCTGTCAGGACTGCGCCTGGTCTGCCGCTGAGGCGCAGTCACCGACAGTTCAGCTCGATGAACACCGCAATGCGGCCCCGAACCGGATTCGGGGCCGCATTTCGTGCATTCACTCGCTTTTCGCCCTTCTTTCGCCGCGTCACCGGCGGCGTCAACTCGCACCGATTTCGGGCGTCGTGCGGTCCGGCACCACCGCCTCGGCGGTCCTATGGACTACTATCGACGAGAAATTGAGGAAAGGACTTTCCATGACACGACTCTTCGGCACCGACGGTGTCCGCGGGTTGGCCAACAGCGACATCTCTGCACGGCTGGCCCTCCAACTCTCCGTTGCAGGTTCGCGAGTACTCACCCGTGGTTGGCCGGAAGGCAAGCGTCCCTTCGCGGTCGTGGGCCGAGACACCCGAGTCTCCGGCGAATTCCTCTCGGCCGCGATCAGCGCGGGCATCGCCTCGGCCGGAGTCGACGTGCTCGACGCGGGAATGCTGCCCACGCCTGGCATCGCCAGCGTCGTCGCGGACACGGGGGCTGCCTTCGGAGTCGTCATCTCCGCCTCCCACAACCCGATGCCGGACAACGGCATCAAATTCTTCGCAGCCGGCGGGACGAAACTCGACGATGCCGTCGAAGATTCGATCCTGGCAGTCCTCGATGAGGACTGGACCCGTCCCACCGGCGCCGAGGTGGGTCGCATCTCCCGTTATCCCGCCGCCGCTGACGAATACACTGAGAACCTTGTGCGCTCCCTCGACGCGGAGGGCACACGTCCCCTGTCCGGCCTCAAGGTCGTCGTCGACTGCGCTCACGGCGCGGCATCGGTCGTCGGGCCCGCTGCACTGCGCCAGGCCGGCGCCGAAGTCATCGTCTCCGCCGCCGAACCCGATGGCTTCAACATCAACGACGGCGTCGGGTCCACACACCTCGAACCACTCCAGCGCCTCGTCGTCGAGACCCAGTCCGATCTGGGCGTGGCCTTCGACGGCGACGCCGACCGCTGCCTGGCCGTGGACTCACTCGGTCGTGTCATCAACGGTGACCAGCTCATGGGCATCCTGGCGATCGGCCTCAAGGAACTCGGCGAACTGACCGGAAACACCCTCGTCACAACCGTGATGTCGAACCTCGGACTGCGGCACGCGATGGACAAGTACTCGATCAACACCGTCCAGACTGCTGTGGGTGACCGCTATGTCCTCGAACGCATGCTGGCAGACGGCTACGTCCTCGGCGGGGAACAGTCCGGGCATGTGCTCATGCTCGACCACGGCACCACCGGCGACGGTGTGCAGACGGCTCTGCATCTGATGAAGCGCATGGCTGATTCTAAGCGCACGCTGGCTGATCTGGCTGCCGAGATTCCTCAGCTGCCGCAGGCCCTCGTCAACGTCAAGGGCGTCGACAAGTATGGTGTCGACCATCCCCAGGTGGCGGCCGAAGTCAACGCAGTCGAAACCGAGCTCGAGGGCTCGGGCCGCGTGCTCCTGCGGGCCTCGGGCACCGAAGCGCTGATCCGCGTGATGGTCGAAGCCGAGACCGAGGACATCGCCCAGGCACAGGCCGAGCGTCTGGCCGCCAACGTCAAGGAGCACCTGGCGCTGTAGGCAGGGATCGGCTTGGTGCTGAGTGTTCCTCTCCGCAGCAGGCGGTGTGGCACGGGGCGTGTGTGGCGCGGGGCGCGTGTGGCTCGGCCACTGCGCGACGAAGTCCGCTCGATCCACGAAGTCCGCTCGATCCACGGTTAGTCCGATAAGTCGGTACCGATGGTGTCCGATAAGTGTGTGGGAACACAGTCCGAGAAGAAGGTAGTCAAGACGCCGATTATGTCGTCGCCGGCGACAACATATTCCAGCTCGGCGTTGGAGCGCTGCGACCACTGCCGTCCCTGAATTCGTTCAGCGCTGCGTCAGACAAGTCGGTACCGAGACTGTCCGATATGTGAGCTTCAGCGATAAATGGCGGCGATAGGTCAACCCTTCGTGGCGGCGGACCCACGTTCATCTTTGGCGCGAACTTGTGTCCATAGGACCGCCCCAGCCGCCGGGTTTAGTTTCGGAGCGCACCCAAAAACTATGCTTGGGGATGACACGATCCATCTTCCAGCGACCGGGCCCGGCCACGGTGGCTCTCGCTGATGAAGGATCGCAGTAGACCTGATTCCCATGGAGTTGACGATCGACCAAGGATGAGTCGCGCTGAAGACGAAAATCCTCTCAGACAAAGTCGCTCACCAGGGGGAATCCGCGCTCCTTGCTGAACAGGTCGATCTGAGCGTGCTCTCTGGCTTGGGCCGAACTCATTGCGTCCACCACTCAGGGTTCATTCCCGTGGTCGACCAGCGGCCGTGACATGGCCGCGGTGGTGAAGCCACTTCCTGGCCCTGAGCTTCTGGAAGACGCCATCGTTGCCGTGTTCAGCGGTGATCTGATCCGTGTCCACATCACAGTCTTCAACAGCAGGCCCCCGGAACGTACGTAGCAGTGCATAGAGGCCGAACACAATCCAGACCACGTTGATGATCATGTTGGGATATGCCAACCGATACAGGGCTGTCACCGACAGCATCACAGCCCCGAAGACATTCAACATCTGATAAGCGCGTCCAGCGGGATCGAGCAGGTGCAGGGTGACGAGAACGTAGCCGATGGCAACCGCTATGCCGCCGATCCAGCCAGACAGGTCGAAAAAGGTCACGAATCCTCCGGTCGTTTCTAGGAACTGGGGCCAAATCAAGGGGTCCCACAGACAATTCTCGACCCGCTAAGGATTCGGAACAAGTGGATGTTTATGCATAGAATCATTTATAATATCCGAATGGCTCTATCGTTGCATCGTCTGCGTACTCTGTGTGAGGTTGCCCGGGTTGGCGGGATCATCGCTGCCGCTGAAACGCTGCACTATTCGCCATCGACGGTCTCCCAACAGCTCGAAACGCTGAGCAAAGAGATTGGAGCACCCGTGATCGAACGAGTCGGACGCGGAGTCCGACTCACCGATGTGGGTCGAATCGCCGAGGAGCATGCAAAAGAACTGCTTGAGGCTGAGCAGCGCACCTTGGCGGCGATTGAACAGGCCCGTCAGGGACTGGCGGCGAGGTTGACTATTGGGGTCTTCGCCACTGCAGCGGCCAGCCTGTTGCCGGTAGTGCTCCAAGAGCTGGCTCAGCGATACCCGGAGATCATCATCGAAAGCGAAGAAGTCGAAGTCGAAGACGCCGTCGAAGGCCTCCGTGATGGTCGACTGGACTGTGCGCTGATGCTCGACTACCCGGATGCACCAGAGCAGTGGTCCGGAGATCTGAGCGTGGTGCCGATTGGCATCGATGAGATCCATCTGGCTGTTCCTACCGGCTCGGGCCTCGGTCAAGGAGTCAACCTGGCCGAGATGGCTGATGAAGACTGGATCCTCTCCGGTACAGCCACGTACTACGGGCGAGCAATGAGAGCCGCCTGCCGCGCCGCCGGTTTCGATCCGGTTGTACGCCACCGCCTCGACGCCACCGCGACTGCACTTGCCCTGGTGGCAGCCGGGCTGGGAGTCACGTTCACCAGCGATCTGGCAAAGACCTTCAACCCATCGCAGTCAGTCGACACGATCCGGCTGGCCAAGCCACTCCAAAACACCATCGTGATCGTCCAGCTTCCCCACACCCTTAAACGTCCTACAGTCCTTGCCGTCCACGACGCATTTCACACGGCAGGGAAGTCACTGGGCCTCGTGTCACTGGGCCTCGCAGAGCTGTAGCGAGTATGTACGGCTGGGCTTTTCGGTCGGTCATCGTCTAGCTATTCCAAGTGGAAACCACACTGTAGGTGAGGTCAACGTCACCGCCACCCAGTGTTGCCAGAAGACCGCCATTTATCGCTGAAGCTCACATGTCCGATCAGTGACTACGAACGGTGTCCGAAAAGTCCCGATACAACACAAACGCGATAACCAGACGCCGCGTTGATCGATGCTGAGAGCGCTGCGCTCAGCTCGCGGCGAACTGTGTTGCGTAGAGTTCCGCGTAGCGACCGTTGTGCGCCAACAGCTCATCATGCGAACCCGATTCGACGATTCGACCGGCTTCGACGACGAGGATCGTATCGGCCTGGCGGATCGTCGAGAGCCTGTGGGCGATGACCATTGCGGTGCGACCGCTCATGGCCTGTGTCAGTGCCTGTTGCACGGCGGCTTCGTTCGTCGAGTCCAGGGCGGAGGTCGCCTCATCGAGAACAACGACTTCGGGGGCTGCCAGGAGCATGCGCGCGATCGTCAGCCTCTGGCGTTCACCGCCGGAGAGGCGGTAGCCGCGCTCACCGATCACCGTGTCCAAGCCGTCGGGCAGGGACGCGATGACGTTGTGGAGCTGGGCCCCGTCGATGGCCTGGTGCAGTTGGGCATCGGTGGCCTCCGGATTGGCGAGGGCCAGGTTCGAGCGGATGGACTCGTGGAAGACGTGGCCATCCTGCGTCACCACCCCGACAGACTCCCGCAGCGACTCATACGTCAGGTCGCGGACATCGACCCCGCCGATGGTGATCGCACCGTTCGTCACGTCATAGAGACGGGGCAGGAGCGAGGCGATCGTGGATTTGCCGGCACCTGAGGACCCGACGAGGGCGACGGTGTGGCCGGCAGGAATCGTGAAGTCGAGTGAGTGCAGGACTTCGTCTCCTCCGCGAGCATCGAGCACGGATACGTCTTCGAGGCTGGCGAGGCTGACTTGGTCCGCGCTGGGGTAGGCGAAGTCGACGTTCGAGAACTTCACGTCGAGGCCGCCCTTGGGCAGTGCCTTCGGTGTCTCGGGCTCCTTGATGAGAGGCACGAGGTCGAGGACCTCGAACACGCGCTGGAAACTGACGACGGCGCTCATGATGTCCAGACGGGCGTTGGCGAGCATGGTCAGGGGAGTGTAGAGCCTGGTCAGAAGTAGCGCCAAGGTGACGACCTGGCCGGCGTTGAGGTTGCCGAGGACGGCCTGGGCGCCGCCGATGCCGTAGACGAGGGCCAGTGCCAAGGCAGAGACCAAAGTCAGCGAGGACACGAACGTCGACTGGAGCATGGCGACCTTGACGCCGATGTCGCGGACCTGACCGGCACGATCGGAGAACTCATCGGTCTCGGTCTTCGGATTGCCGAAGAGTTTGACCAGCGTGGCACCGCCGGCGGAGAATCTCTCAGTCATCCGGGTCGACATGTCCGCACTGTTCTCCGCAGCTTGGAACTGCAGGTCGGCAAGCTTTCCGCTGAGCAGCTTCGTGGGGATGATGAACAGCGGCAGGAGCAGGATCGAGAGGACGGTGACCTGCCAGGAGATCGTGACCATCACGCCCACGGTCAGCGCCAGCGAGACGAAGTTCGACACGATCCCCGACAGCGTGTTGGAAAAGGCCCGCTGAGCCCCGATGACATCGGTGTTCAGACGCGAGACCAGTGCACCCGTGCGGGTGCGGTTGAAGAACGCGATCGGCATCTTCTGCACATGGTCATAGACCGCCGTGCGCAGATCGAAGATGAGACCCTCGCCGATCTGCGAGGACAGGTACCGGTTGAAGATCGTGATCGCGGCGTCGGCGATCGCCAGGGCGCCGATCCCCACGGCCAGCCAGACGACGGTCTCGATGGGTCCGCCGCTGGTGATCGCGTTGACGACGTCACCGGCGAGCACCGGGTTGAGGACGCCGATGACGGCGGTGCCGACGGAGAGTGTGAGGAAGACGACGAGCTTCGCCTTGTGACGGGTCGCGAACGACGCGATCCGGCGGTAGGTGCCCGGCTTGATCGAGGTCTTCGGGGTCTTCTTGCTCGACACGGAGCTGTACATCACCCTGTGTGCTGACTGCAGACTCATATCGGCCTCATCTCCTTGTGGCGTTCCGGCGCGTCTGGGTCGAACGGACGCAATCGGACACAGCTGTTCTCGGGTTCGAAACCTGTTCAGGCGGAGCTGAGCGGAACAGCGCTTCGCCGACGCCACCCACCCACATCACCCACGGGCTGCGAACTATGCACTGAGTGCAACTATTGCAGACTCGAATCTATTTCCTCATCGGCTCGGAACAGAGTCTCATGTGAGAGGCCTCACGGGTCAAAGCACGTCCTTGGGCCGGGTGTGAGGACCGTGTGTCCGGCCGCAACGCAGGTTCGCACCGCACCCGTACGTGACTCGGGCCCCGTCGCACACACGCCCCAGCATTGCCGACCACACATGCTCAGAGCTTGCGCATCAGAGTTTGCGCAGTTGGACCTTGCGGATCGTGTGATCGGCGGACTTGTGCAGAACGAGGTCGGCGCGGCCGCGGCTGGGCTGGACGTTCTCCCGCAGATTGGGGAAGTTGATCGAGTCCCAGATCTCCGTCGCCAGGGTGACCGCCTCCTCATCGCTGAGCTTCGAATACCGGTGGAAGTAGGAATCCGGATCCTGGAACGCTCCCGCTTTGAGCTTGAGGAAGCGGGAGATGTACCACTCGCGGATGTCCTTCGAACGGGCGTCGACGTAGACGGAGAAGTCGAAGTAGTCGCTGATCGACAGGCCCAGGGTTCCATCGCTGCGTGGCCTGGCAGGCTGGAGGACGTTGAGGCCCTCGACGATGAGGACATCGGGGGAGCGCACAACCACCTCGGCGCCGGGGACGATGTCGTAGGTGTGATGCGAATAGACGGGGGCACGGACCTCCGGGGATCCGGATTTCACGGCGGAGATGAACCGCAGCAGCTTGCGGCGATCATAGGACTCGGGGAATCCCTTGCGCCCGACCAGGCGCCTGCGCTCGAGCTCGGCGTTGGGGTAGAGGAAACCGTCGGTGGTGATGAGCTCGACGCGGGGGGTGTCGGGCCACCGAGCCAGGAGTTCGCGCAGAACACGGGCGGTGGTGGATTTGCCGACGGCGACGGAGCCGGCCACGCCGATGACGAAGGGGGTCCGCTTCGACTCCTGCGGCTCGAGTCCCATCTCGTGCAGCGGCGAGAAGAAGTCACGGGTCATCTCGTGTTTGGCATGACGGGCGGAGACGTAGAGGTTGAGCAGACGCGACAGGGGCAGGTAGACCTGGGACACCTCGTCGAGGTTGATCCGGTCGCCCAAACCGCGCAGACGCTCGATGTCGCGTTGTTTCAGTGGCAGCGGAGTGGCCTGCGCCAAGGTCCCCCAGACGTCGCGCTCGAATTCCCAGAAGGGTGAAGTCGGTTCGACCTCGGCTTTGCGTCCGGTATTGAGACCGGCCAGGCGCCGCGCGCGGTCAAGAGTGGGGTCGACGTGAGACATGGACACAATTGTGTCATGCGTCATGTCCTCTCAGATCCCCGAGGTGGG
>NZ_JAKDJU010000100.1 GCF_030453725.1 Brevibacterium picturae | reverse complement strand
AAGATCACTCCCCTGTGGCAGCACCGACTTCGACACTGCCTGCCGAGGATCCTTCGGACGGCTCTTCCTCCGCTGACCCGAAGCCAACAATCCCCGCGTACGAGACTGACCTTGAGCTGGGTCCCGAGGAGACGGAAGCCGTCGAAGGGGCGCTGGTTGCGTTAGACGAGTTCGTCTCATTTACAAATAGCCTCTACGAATCTGGCGGCAAGAATCTTGAAGGTGCGGACGAGGTCGCAGCTAAAGATTCATTAGACGAAGTGAATGAGGCGGCCAAGACGATGGTCGACCAGTCGAAGTCCTTGGTCGGTGAGGTCACCATTGAACGACGCACGATCAGCAAGATTGACCTAGACCGCCAAAAAGGAACAGTTCTCATTCAGGCTTGCAGCCCATCGCGGACCTATCATTTTGTGACTCCTGACAGAACCGCTCCTGCAGAAGACGATACAAGCAATCCAGAATTCGAATTCATGCTGCTCCTCAGAGAGAATTCTTGGAAAGTCGCAAAACAAACCTGGATAAGGGAAGAATGCGCTTCTTAAGGTTCGTGGCCCTGCCGACTCTCGCTGCCGTTCTAATGGTTGGACTGGTGGTCATCGCTGAGGCTCCTGCAACTGCGTGTTACTGGGTAGACAAGAAGTCGGGAAACTGTAAAGTAGTCGAACCTCCAGTCCCACAACCACCTCCTCCGCCCGCGCCCGGCCCAGGCGGCGGCTCCGGCGGCGGAGGAGGCGACAGCGGGGGCGCTGGCGGCGGCGGTTCCAGTGGCGGAGGCGGTGATGGCTCCGGCGGTGGAGGTGGACAGCCCGATTGCGTCCTCGAAGAAGTCGGACATATCTGTGCAGACCTGCCGGGCCCGGGCCCTGGTCCCGGTGGGGGCGGTGGCGGCGCTCCGGCGAGGCCGGCGCCACCCACTCGCATCCCGGAGTCCCAGTTCCAGACATTCGACATTCCATCTCCGACGATTCATGCCTGGCCCAAGGATTGGGCCGTCATCGGCAAACCAGCTGCGTTCTGGACAGACGCGGAAACCAGCTACATCGATATGACTCTGCTGACGTATGCGGTCACAGTGAAGGTCACTCCCGAGAAGTACTATTGGGACTTCGGCGACAACACCGGCGGAACGACGTCGAAGACGGGATCGAAGCCACGCCCAGGCGACGAGCCCCAGATCGGGCATGACTACCAGAAGACCGGTGCGAAAACCGTCGGCATGACCGCGACGTTCAGCGGGGAATTCTCCGTGGATGGTGGACCCTGGTTGCCGATCGATGGTTTCGCACACGTAGCGAGCAACGAGATCTCCATGGATGTCTACCGTTTCCACCGCTACCTCGTCGATGAGGACTGCTACATGAACCCTCAAGGACCTGACTGCAACTGACTCTCAGCTCGTATCGTCGTCGGTTCCATCTCCTCGATCGGCGACAGAGTTGTCCCCTGAAGCCTCACTCTCCGATGGCCCACTGCTGAAATCATCAGATTCTTGAGGTCTCGGAATCTTCGTCCGTGCATAGTCATTGTCTCTGGAGAATTTCGCCTTGGGTTCGAACAAGGCCGGTGCGAGAATAGTCTTCCATTCGGGAGGGTTGGGTCCGCTGCGAGTATGACGCATCCGTTTCAGCAGAGGAGGCGTCACATCCGAATAGTCTTTGCCGCTCGGCGTCGTCACAGTCACGCCATCCGCGGTGGCTGCGTGCTTCCACCCCGGGTGCTCTTTCGCATAGTTGCAGGACGCGCACAGCCCTGACGCGTTCTCCCATGAGGTCTTGCCGCCATCGGCATGCGGGTCGGCATGGTCAGCGTGCTTGATCGGCGCATCGCACCATGGGGTTCGACACATGTCGTCTCGAAACACCACCATCTGCCGCAGCTTACCGGTGAAAGATCGTCCCCGAGATTCCATACCGACAAGATGTCCGCCTTCAGCGGCGGTGAACATGCGGCGGATGAACACGGCAGCTTCATTGCTGGCGATGAAATTGCGTGCCGTCCTCGCAGGCAGTGGCCCGTACCCTGGAATCCAAGACGGCGCGAGGCCATCAGAGAAGAGTGACTTCGCATCGACGATCAGATGAACCTCGGTAGGAACGGCCGCAGCCGCAGCTTGGCCTGTCAGGCGTTCCACACACGTATCGGCCATGAATTGTCCGTGACTTCGATCATCGGTCGTTCCCTGCGCCACTGCAGTATCGGCAGTCGACTTCAAACCTTCGAACGCAGCCACTGCCTGTTGGAGCGGAAGCGTCGCAGACAGGCGACCCATCCCGTCACGAAGCGCGGTCAGCGTCACCCGCCGCCTGGCAGTGGCTCTCTTCACCTTTTCGGCTGCGTCATCCATTCTCAGTTCTTGGACCAATGCCCTGGTTTCCGAGCGCAGGCCCCGGATCCCGGACGGTCCCAGACTCTCACCCATCCGGGCATCGACGGTGCGCTTGTCTTCGTTCGTCAGCCCGTCCGTCTCTTCGACCATGACGCGGGCCTTCTGCTCAGAGATCTTGCCGACGGAAAGTGCTTTGTATGTTCCAGGCAACCCGCCGACGAGACACTGCGCAGTATTGAGGAATGCTCTGCCGGCGCCTGGGGAAGTCTTCTTCGCCAATCCGATCTCATCACCCACACGAACGCCCCACTGCCGCACAGGCAGCCGATTGAGTTCATCGCGCTTGACCCTTTTGGAAGCGAACTGAACCGTTTCTCTGGCTTGGGCGTATGACAACGTGGCCTTGAGTTCTTCGTAGGCGGTGATTCGATCGAGAGACTCAGCCTCACTCACGGTCCCTTCGAGTTCCCGCAGCATGGTGGAGAGCCGAGCGATCTCGGCGAAAAGATTCGAACCCTCCGTTGGGTTCCCAGCTGGTTGCGGGTCCATGAATTCACAGTAGATGACGCCACTGACATAGGAACCTGAAACAATGGCCAGATGGTGTGCCGCATTTCGGAGTTGCTGGTCGATTCCCATTGGCCGATCGTCATTATCGGCGCAGGTCAGGCTGGCCTTTCGGCCGCCCATTATCTCTGGCGTGACGGATTGGTGCCAGGCAAGGATTTCATCGTCCTCGATGCCGGGGCCGGTCCCGGCGGCGCGTGGCGTGAACGGTGGGACTCCCTCACGCTGGGTTCGACGAACCATGTGGCGGATCTGCCGGGGTTCCCACTGGGCACACCCGACCCCTCGGTTCCCGCCTCGGCGGTGGTCTCCGACTATTACTCGCGTTTCGAACGCGAACTCGAACTCTGCGTCGTCCGCCCCGCCGAGGTGGCCACAGTGAAGTCACCGACTCCCGGCTCGGGGCCGCTGGAGATGACAGCAAAGATCGACGGTGAACGTGTTCAACTATCAAGTCACTACCTGATCAATGCGACCGGCACGTGGACTCACCCCTACGTTCCGTTCGTACCCGGCATCGCCGAGTTCGAGGGCCGCCAACTGCACACGGCGAACTTCCGAGACGTCGAGGATTTCCGGGGGTTGAGGACCTTGGTCGTCGGCGGCGGCATCTCCGCAACACAGTTCCTGCTGGAACTGGCGAAAGTCACCGAGACGCTGTGGGCCACGCGCAGGCCCCCGAACTTCACAGCCAGGCAGTTCGACGGAAATTGGGGCCTCGAGGTCGAACGTGCCGTCCGCTCCCGCACCTTGGCTGGACTTGCCCCAGCCAGTGTCGTGCGCACGACGGGGCTGCCCGTTCGCCAGGATTTCCGTGACGGCATCGACGCAGGTGTCCTCGTCTCCCGTGGAATGTTCGATGCGATCCTGCCCCACGGTGTCCACTTCCCCGGTCGGGCCGACGAGGCGCAGACAACCTCGGAGGGGCTCGGCCCTTCGGCCAGCGATCATTTGGCAATGCCCGAGTCGTGGCAGCCGTTCGACCATGAACGAGTCGAAGAGGTCGACGTCATCTTCTGGAACACCGGATTCCGGGCCGCTCTCAACCATTTGGCGCCCTTGCGTCTGCGCACGCCCGATGGTGGAATCGCAATGGAGACCGAGGTCTCGGTCAAAGACGACCGACGGGTCTTCCTCGTCGGCTACGGGTCCGCGAGCTCAACGGTCGGCGCCACACGCGCCGGACGGATAGCCGCCCGAGAGCTGCTCAAACGGCGCACCGGAGAGCAGCGCACACGCACTTATGAGAGGGCCGGGGATTCGAGAACCTGACCGGCGAAGCTGACAGTCGGCAGCATCTGGGCGTAGAGGTCCGCAGTTGCCCCATCACTTGCCACGGTGGTCATCTCGACACTGACCTTGTACAGCCTGCCGTTATCGGAGATTCCGGCGACGGCTCCATAGAGCATCGACTTCGTTTCGTCGATGGAGCGGATCTCCTGCGGTGCGAGAAGCCCGTGGAATGTCCAGTAGACGCCGCCGGGCACCGTCCCCGACTTCTCCTCCAGGATGCTCGATCGGGATTCCCCGAAGGTCTGCTCCTGTGCTGTATCGACGATGCTCTGGCCGGTCTCGTCGCCGTCTTCAAAACAGTTGACGGTGATGATGGCGCCATTGTCGCGGCTGTAGAGCTGATAGCTGTCGTAGGCCATGTCATCGTTCCAACCGGAGCCCATCGCCAACTGCACCTCGACCGGGCATTCTGGCCCCAGATCGACCATCACCTGAGTCATCCCCGACGGGATCACAGGGCCATCTGACCCACGTTCCGTCTCTTCTTCGGAGCCGTCGTCGATGCCGATGCTGACCGGTCGTGAGTCACCCTCGTCCGTGCTGACACGCAGTGCTGAGCATCCGGACAAGAACATGCCCAGCACCAGCACACCGGCCAGGACGAGACTCCGATACATGCGCCTGCTTTCGAATGACGGAGGGGGCACTGCTGTGGCAGAGCCACTCACATAGTACCCACAGCAACTGCGGATTGCTCTGGCACAAGTGAAGTGCGGGGCTTAGCCTGGGACTATGACAGAGCTCCCGACCCTCGACGACGATGATGTCAATCGACTTCTGTGCATCGTCGCCCATCCCGACGACATGGAATACGGCGCCTCCGCGGCCGTGGCCAAATGGACCGACCAGGGCAAAGCCGTGTCCTATCTGCTCCTGACCCGCGGTGAAGCGGGAATCCGCGAGATGAATCCTGCAGAAGTCGCCCCCCTGCGAGAAGGCGAACAGCGGCAGGCGTGCACCATCGTCGGTGTTGAAGACCTTGAGATCCTCGACTTTCCCGATGGCCTCCTCGAGCCGAACATCGGACTCAGGCACGCGATCGCGAAGAAGATCCGCGAATTCGAACCCGATGCCGTGATGGTGACCAATTGGGAGCTCAAGATGCCTTGGGGCCTCAACCATGTCGACCACCGTGCGGCCGGAATCGCGACCATCGATGCCATCAGGGATGCCGACAATCCGTGGGTCTTCACTGACCTCAAAGACGATGGACTCGAGGCATGGAAAGCCGACAAGCTGTTGGTCAATGGCGCGGATGCCACCCATGCCGTGGTTCTCAACGAGGAACACGTCGACCGAGCCGTACGCTCCCTGGAAGCTCATGCTGTCTATCTGGAGGCCCTCCCCGACCATCCTGCACCGTCGGAGATGATCCCTGGAATCACGTCGGAAGCCGGAACACGGGCAGGCGTGCAGTACGCGCTGCCCGTGCAGGTATTCGACATGTAGCACCCGGCTCACCGAATCGGTGACCGGATGAGACGACTTCAGGCGCCGAGTGCGGCGACTGCCGAGTCGTAGTCCGGTTCGGTGCCGATCTCGTCGACGAGCTGCTTGTGGATGACGGTGCCCTTTTCGTCGAGGACGACGACGGAGCGGGCCAGCAGTCCGGCCAGGGGTCCATCGACCATGGTGACCCCGAATTCCTTGCCGAATGCGCTGCGGAAGCCTGAGGCGGCGACGACGTTCTCGATGCCCTCGGCGCCGCAGAAGCGGTCCTGTGCGAAGGGCAGATCGTTGGACACGCACAGGACCGTGGTGTTCTCCAGGCTCGCGGCGAGTTCGTTGAACTTGCGCACCGAGGCGGCGCAGACACCCGTGTCCACGCTCGGGAAGATGTTGAGCACAACCCGCTTGCCCGAGGTATCCGCGGAGTTCACTTCACCGAGGTCGGTGCCCACGAGGTTGAACGCGGGAGCCTGTACACCCTTCTCCGGGAGTTCGCCTACGGTCTTGACCGGTGTGCCCTGGAATGCTGTATGCGCCATGTTTCACTCTCACTTTCTTCCGTGATCATTGCTATCAGTCCCCACCCTACGTGAGATGACGGACACGAAAACCGGTCGTTCAGATCCGACGACGGCGAGCAGACCAGACCAGTCCTGCACCCAGTGCGATGATCGCTGCCGCGATGCCGATCGTCGTGACGAGGTCCGCGCCGGTGCGTGGCAAGTCGCCGCCGGCGTTCGCGTCACCGCGGCCGTTGGCTGAGTCAGATCCGTTGGCCGTTTCCGTCCCCTCAGATGAATCCGATGCGTCCGCCGAGGTGGCTCCTCCGTCGGCGCTGCCGCCGTCTGCAGTCCCGTCGGCTTCGGCTTGTGCCTGAGCATCCGCCTCGGCTTGGGCGTCGGAGTCTGCTGTGCCATCGTCGCCTGGGCCCTGGGTAGTTGTGACGACCAGCCAGTTCTCGTCGTAGAAGTCCGTGGGGTCGACAACCTCGTTGTCCTTCACCCAGTCGATGAGTGTCTGACGGACCTCGACCTGTTTGTTGTAGACCTCTTTCAGATCGCCGACCGGGCAGTCGCCGTCTCCGACTGCACCTGTGAGATGAAGTCGAGGATCGCGGTGTCCTCGTAGTACGAGGACGAAGCGCTCATCGTCTCGGTCATGGAGCCGATCTTCGCATTGGCATAGTCAATCGTCTTCTGGTGCGCAGATCGACCTCTGAGACAAACCGTGCCCAGTAGTTGGGCTGCGTGATGAGGGCCTTCGTGCCGACTTCGCGAGACACGACCTGGCTGAGTTCGTTCTGGTGGGTGTGGCCGGCAACGAGGACGTCGACGCCGGGAACCTTGGCAACTGAGGTGCTGACTTTCTCCTACAGCTTCGAGGGGCCCCAGACCTGGCCGTCGGGGTCTTTGCCGGAGTGTGAGAGCACGACGACAATGTCTACGCCGGCGTCCTTCATCTCCGGGACGTATTTCTTCGCGGTCTCCACGGGGTCGTCGAAGTGGACGTTGCCGGAGAGGTTGTTCTTGTCGCAGATCCGACTGCCGGGGGTCGTCACGCCGAGCACGCCGATAGTGATCTCGTGACCGGAGACGGCTTTGCTCACGAGTGTGTAGGGATCGAGATGTGTCTGCCCGTCATCGTCATTGATGACGTTGGCGCCCAGGGCCGGGAAGTCGACCTGCTCCTTGTACTTGGCGAGCAGGTCGAGGCCGTAGTTGAATTCGTGGTTGCCGACGACCTACGCGTCGTAGCCGACGTGGTTGTAGGTCTGGGCCATGGGGTGCGTCTCACCGGTCTCGGTGATGCGTTCCTGTTGTGCATAGTAGTAGGTCAGCGGGGTGCCCTGGATCGTGTCATCATTGTCGACCAGGAGCACCGAGTATCAGGGTCGATGCACGTGACATGTCCAGCTCCTCCCCGTCCGGGTAACGGGGCATTGGCGAAGTAGTCCCAATTGAGGACGTGTCCGTGGACGTCGGTCGTCGCCAAGAGCGTGAGCTCTCCGGTCGCCTCCGCCGCCTATCCCCTGTCCGGAGGCCCGCTGCCCAGTCCCGTCGCCGAGGCGGCCGCTGGCCCCGCAACGATGAGTGTCAGTGCCAATGTGGACGAGGCCAGGGTTCGCAAGCGCATCAGTCTCCAGAGATCGATGTGATTCAGATCCCTCACTCTCATCGGAAACGGCCCGAATCTGATTCAATCCTGAGCAAAATATGTACAAACTCTGTTGTCGCTACTGTTCGTCGGGTTGGACGTTCGGCGTCTTTGCCGAGAATTTCGACTCGACGACGATGAGGATGACGACGACGGCCGCACCGAGCAGAGCGAGGAGGATCGGGCCCATCGTGGGATCGTAGGGGCCGACCAGACTGCCTGCGCCTTCGCTATGCCCCTGCTCCGATGACTGCCATGGCCATAACGCACGCAGGGATCCCAGCATGAGTCCTGCCATTACCAGCAGAGTCCACCAGCGATGATTGTGCAGGAGGTGACGGAGGATATTGACGAACACGGCCAGACCGAGCACGGCACCGAGTCCGAAGACTCCGAGATAGACGAAGTCACGGTCGCTGACGGCACCGAGAGTCGTTGAGTACAGGCCCACGGCGAGGAGAAGGAAGGATCCGGAGACTCCCGGCACAACAAGGGCACAGATCGCGACAGACGCGGCAAAGAAGACCGCGATGAGCGGCGGATTCTCAATGTTGGCTCCCCCTGCCAATCCTGTCGCCCAGAACGCCAACACAGCAGGTATGACGAAGGCGAGCACACCACCGATCACAGGCTGGCGCGACGTCCGCCGTGGGAGCATCTGCAGGGGCACGGCGATGCTCGCCGCCACGAGGCCGAAGAACAGTCCGCGAGAGAGTTCGGGGTTGCCGGAGACAAACGACTCCATGACCCCGGCGATGGTGAGCACAGCTACCGCCATCCCGATGAGTGCGGGAATGACGAGGAACCAGTCGGTGCGACGAAACTCGGCCCGAGCACCCTGCCACCGGTTCGGTCCAGTGATCAGCGTTTTGGCTGCTCCGACGACGTGAGCGGCGGAGTCGATAAGCTCATCGTAGATTCCGGTCACCAGTGCAATCGTTCCCCCGGAGACGCCGGGAACAAGCTCGGCGCTGCCGATAAGGAATCCGCGCAGCACATCGAGCGGAATCAGGGCCTTGGATCTGGCTGGGGACTGGGTCTCTGGTGGCTCAGCTGTGCTCTTCGACATGATGGTTCAAGCCTAGGCGACGGACCCGAACGATTTATGCATGCCGCTGGCGTGTCCAGTGCAACCATGGCCTCAGTCGCCGACGGACCCGTCGATGCTCTCGCGGATGAGGTCGGCGTGGCCCGCGTGTCGGGCATATTCTTCGATCATGTGGATGAGCACCCACCGGACGTTGAACCGCTCCCCCGAGGACGGCTCACGTGCGACAAGGGTGTTCAAGTCGTTGATTCCGGCGAGGATCTCTCGCGACTGGTCACATGCCTTGGAGTGGAGGGCCAACAGGTAGTCAGGAGTGTCATCGGCTGCGCTGTCGAAATCCCAATCAGGATCAGTTTTCCAGTCGATACTCGCCCACGGCTCAGCAAGTTCCTCGCCCAGTATGTCTTCGACGAACCATTGCGCTTCGACCAGGCTCAGGTGTTTGATGATCCCGCCCAGGGTGAGGTTGGATGCGGCAACGGTCCTATTGAGTGCGCCTGAGTCCAGTCCCTCAAGCTTCCTGCGCAGGACCGCACGATAAAAGTCGAGGAACTCCTCCAGTCCTCGTCGCTCGTTCGGGGCTTCGGCCGGTTCGGCTGGCGGGCAGCTCATAATCAGAGCTCGCTTTCGTCGGTCGGTGTCTTCCGACCGATGTCGAAGACATTGCCTTCGGGGTCCTTGAGCGTGGTCCATTCGATGCCGTATTCAGCGAATGAGGCGACCTTCTCGGCTCCCAATGACACAGCTCGCTCAACATCGGCGGGATAGTTCGGGTCGTCGAGATCGATGTGCAGTGGGTTCTTGCCCTCGACGCGCTCCTCAACCTGCAGGAAAAGCATGCCCGGAGTCGTCGATTCGGCGTTGTGGACACCGCCGATGCTGGCGACGAATTCGTTCGCACCCTCGTCGAGGTCGACGCCGAGGAGTTCGGACCAGAAGATCGATTGGGTTTCGACGTCTTTGCAGTCGAAGGTGATGCTCAGCGAGGACAGGGACGCCATGGCTGATGGTCCTTTCGTCAATTTCTGCTCTTGACCTCACACTCTAGACGCAGGCCCTGACACCACAGTGTTTTTCTTGTCATATCACCGCTTTCACCCTCGCGGCTGCCGAGCCAGCTGCCGGGACTGGGCGACCAACCGGCCCGCAGAGTCCCAGAGTTCGCAGTCCTCTTCGAACATGCCCCCGGCGATATTGCGCGTGGACAGCTTCGCCCTGATCCAGCCCGGTGCCGGTACGGCGCGCAGATGAGCGGTCAGCTCCATGGTCGGGGCCCAGTTGAAGCGGCCCAGATCGAACATCACCGGAGGGAAAGCATCGAGAAATGCCAGCAGCGACAACGCGTCCGGCTCGGTGCCATCGGCCAGGCGGATCCAGCCTTGCAGCAGACCGCGACCGCTGGGTCGGCCGGCCGCGAAGCCAGCGGTCTCGGGATCGAGCCTCATGTCGTAGCGCTTGACCAAGGGAGCGGACTTCAGGAAGTCGCCGGGCCCCTCGGCGACGTTGATGCACTGATCCGGTTCCGGCAGTTCCGGTGGGGTGGCCGTGGTCGCTACGTCGTCGGGCAGGGCAGCGAGGTTGCCCATCGTCGCCAGTGCGGTGATCTTCGGTTCCTCGTCCTGAGTCAGGTCGACGGCGAATGTGGCACTGGACCGGCCTTCGCGGATCGTACGCGTAGTGATGTCGGCTCGGCCTCCCTGGCTGGGGCCCAGGTAGTAGGTGGACAGGACCATTGGGTCGGGAGCGTTCGAGCTGTTGCCGCGCAGGGTCTGTGCGATGACGCTGAGGAGGTAGCCGCCGTTGACGGCCCCGGCGACGCTCCAGTCCCCGTCGAGCTCGGCGGTGAAGGTGGATTCGGACTGTCGCTCGACTGCAATGGCAGACTCGAACTCGCTCAGGTGTGACTCGCTCAGATTGGTTTGCCTCATGTGACTCACATTACCAACTTCTGAACAATCGTCCGGTCAGTGCGGTCGGTTGACGTGGCGTTCGTTGCCATGGCGATAGTTGCCGGTCGCGCGTGCGAGCAGCTGCTGGTCGGAAACATCACTGCGTCCGAGCTTCGGAATCAGTGCCGCTGCCGTCCTGCCGCCGAGTTCCATCACGATTCGCCCAGCGCGAAGGATGATGAGCATTCCTGATTTCGTGATGCGGTAGTCGAACGGATCGTCTTCGAGGCCCAACGTCACCACTCCCCTGTTCCGTTGCGTCCGGTTAGCCTGGTGCCCATGAGCATATCTCTGTCACGTCTCGATCCCAATGGTGCCGATC
>NZ_JAKDJU010000342.1 GCF_030453725.1 Brevibacterium picturae | reverse complement strand
CCGCGGACGATTGGTCGGACATTCGACCCACTCGGCTGTGGCGGCTCACGCATTGCGGTGAGTCACCTGCAGCAGGGTGGGTTGTCTGGTTCTCTGCCGATGGGCGATGCCGCCGGACGAACGGATGCGCGTATCGGCCCCGTGGCGGCGCGCCGGGAATTTCAGTCTTGTCCTCCGGGCGATAATATAGAGGCAACGATACTTCTCGAAGGAGCACAACATCTATGCCGCAGAACCAAGACGCCCCCGAACTGAGTGAGCTCGAGGTGTCCGTTTTGGAGTTCGAGCGGCGGTGGTGGAAGTACGGTGGAGCCAAAGATCACGCGATCCGTGAGCGCTTCGACATGTCGGCCACCAGCTACTTCCAGATCCTCAATTCCCTGCTCGACAACCCTGCGGCTCTGGCCAGTGACCCTATGCTGGTCAAGCGCCTCCGTCGCATTCGCACCACGCGGCAGAGCGAACGTGCACAAGCCCGCGTCTCGAGGTAGACATGACTGACGAATTCGACGAGATCGAAACCGGACGACGCAGTGGAGCCCATCGGCAGGACTCCGCAGCGCAGTCGAACGTCGGTGCCATTGCGCTGGTCATCATCCTCGCACTCGTTGCCGTTCTGCTGGTGGTCGCGGCCATCAACATCATCACCTCATCGATGAAGAACCCCGAGTCCGATGTCGCCGACTCCGGATCCGACAAATCCGCCTCGGCGAGTCCATCGCCAAGTGAGAGTGAAGTCAGCGTCGCCGACTCCTCACTCAACGTCGATGTCCTCAATGGTTCCGGAGTCTCCGGAGTCGCGCAGGACTTCTCCGAGGCGGTGGAGGAGAAGGGCTGGAGCATCGGCCAGGTCGGCAACTACTCGACCGCACTGACCGTTTCGACTGTCTACTATTCAGGCGATGACAATGCTTCCCAGGCGAAGATGGTCGCCGATGCGCTCGGCATCGAAGCCACCGAGGCGTCGACGGACTTCGACGCCGACATCACCGTCGTCATCTGTTCGGACATCGCCGACCGCGGCCCCGAGCCCAGCGACGGCGGCTCGGAAGAAGGCGGTTCAGGCGAGGACGGCTGAGGCCAGGGCGCCGAGGCGAGGACGTCTGAGGCCAGGGCGCTGGTCGAAGCCGGCCGATTCGGTCCAGATTTGCCGGGCTGTGAACGCCTCGAATACGTCTATATAACGAATCAGTAACAGTGTTGAAGGGCCGGGGGACCAGTCCGGTGCTGGGGTAGAGTTGCATCAGCTAGGCAAGCACTGCCCTTGTGTTCTATTCGTGCTTCACCGAGATCATTCTCTAGAGGTCAATGAGGGAAATCGCGGGGTCGGTTGAGTTTTACTAGCTTCCGCTGTCTGCAGTGCGGCCGGATCGGCCGCAATCGGATGGTGGAATGTCAATGACACTGCACTGTATGGAGAAGTAATGGCACAAGGTACCGTCAAATGGTTCAACGCCGAAAAGGGCTACGGATTCATCACCCTGGAAGGCAACAACCAGGACGTGTTCGTTCACTGGAGCGCAATCCAGATGGACGGCTACCGC
>NZ_JAKDJU010000099.1 GCF_030453725.1 Brevibacterium picturae | reverse complement strand
CCAGCGGCTGCGGGCCGGCGCCCGCTGCGCCTGGCGGCTACGAGCCGGGGCTTGCTGCGCATGGCGGCTACGAGCCGACGGCGCTTCGCTCCCCGGCGGCGCCTCGCTCCCCGCCGGCGCCTCGCCCATTGCTAGGTGGTCGAAATGGGCTGACTTCCCTTTGCGGAATCGGCCCGTTTCGACCACCTAGTGCGTCAATATGCCTCAGTTGTCGCTCGGGGAGGCAGAAAGTCGCATAGCGAGTGGGCAGTGTTGTGGTGGCGCAGCATCTGGGGGCTGACTCGCACCAGGCGCGTACTTGCGCCCTGTTGTTCGGGCATCATCGTCTGTCTGTGCGGAAAGGCGATTCATGGCAGCCCGAGGTGCTGGCGGATCTTGGCCTCGAGAGACCGGTAGTTGGTCTTCCTCGTCACCTTGAGCACGGTCCAGCCCGCGTCTCTCATGGCTTCGTCGCGTTCGATGTCTCGAGTCCATTGTTCTGGGGATGAACGGTGATGATCTCCTTCGTACTCGAGGGCAAGCCGAGCACCTTCGTAGCCCAGGTCGGGCTCGACCTCGCCCCTGGGCCAACCGGTTTCGACCTTCGGATGAACGGTGGGTTCCGGCAATCCGACAGCCATCGCCCACAGACGCAGATCGGTTTCTCTCGGGGAATCCACTCCTGGCCGGATGAGATCGATTGCCTCGCACACACGTCGCCGGCCCCGCAGTCGTGGACGCTGACTCACCAGCCGGCGAAGGTCGTCAAGGGACATTTGGGGAGGCCCATGCCACTTGCCGACGGCTGCATCGCCGACCTTCACCAGTTCGGTCAGTGTCAGATCGGGTGCGACGGCAAGGAACGTGGACGCAGCACCGAGAACAGGAAGGTCCAACCATGTTGTCGCAGTGGTATGCCTCGTCCGACGCACCGAAACGTTTGGCAGGCGAATTCGCAGATCCAGCTCGGAAGTGCACAGGCGCAGTCGAGGATCATCCATCAGCTTCCGCGGCAATGGCCATCCGTAGATCCGGGCCGCCGTCGAATGGTCGGCGAAAACCTGGGAGAACTTGAGCCGCGCCGCGCGGAGTCGCAGCGAATCCCGTTCCCAACTTTCATCTGCCCACCTCGGCGTTCGACGGGGCTCAAGAGACTCGCGATCCAGTCTCACTCCGGGCAAGACGATCGGACAGCGAGGAGTGTTGTAGAGCTGATGACGGGAGATTCCGAGCTTCTCGGCATCGCGTGCTGCAAACAGGCGCGGATAGTCGCGAACCTCCCACCTGTCGTCATTGAACATGTATGTCATCGTGACGGATCTGGGCAGAGAAGTGGAGTGCCGAAATTATGCCTGTGGACAGAAATCCGCCATCCACAGGAAGCGGCACACGAGTCACGCGGGGGAATCGGCCGTGAAGTCTCAATCGGCGCACCCGCAACGGGGCTTGAGTGGTCAAAATGGGCGCATTATGCGAAGCAGGACCAGTCCATTTCGACCATGCAAGGGGGCGTCACCGGTCTTTGAAGGGGAGTCACTCCACTATGGGGCGTCGTCAGCCACTCAGCAGGCGTATTGAGCGATATTGGTGAGAGGGAAGAAGTGGCCGCGACTGCCAGCGCGGTCTACAGCCCCAGGCGGCCCAGCACGTTCTTGACGTGGGTCAGAGCCTCGTCCTGGGAGAGCCCGAAGTTCTGGTTGAAGTACATGCCGTCGCCGATGAGCTGGATCGTCATGGCCATATCGGGGTCGCCGAGGTGGTTGTTGAGTACGTCGAACCATGCCTCCCTGGTCTTTCGGAGGGCATTCTTGGCCTCTGCGTTCTCCTGCGCCAGGCGTTCGGCGGCGATGAGGCTGCGGTCGAGTGGCGTGCCGACCTCGGCAGATGTCTCGAGGTAGTAGAGATGGAGTCGATCGCCGGCTGACTTCATGGACTCGACATCGTCGTCGACCAGGCTGCCAAGCCGCTCAAGACTGCCCTTGATCAGATCCGCTTTCGACCCGAAGTGGTAGAGCAATCCGCCCTTGGACACTCCTGCTTTCGCCGCCACCGCGTCGAGTGTTGCTCCGGATATGCCGTGTTCGTCGAGCAGAATCTCGAAGGCATCGAGGAGCTTCTCTTTGGTATCGGTGGAGTTGCGTGCCATGACGCCGAGCCTAGTCGAACCGCGCAGCTTCCGAAGAAGTCCTGCGTCTCGGCTTTCCACTGTACCGTCTAGACGGTACAGTGGTATTCATGTTCACCACACAGACTCCACGAGTGCGCGCCGGCCGGCGCGAATGGGCTGGCCTGGCTGTGCTGATGATCCCTGTTCTGCTCATCTCGATCGACAACACCGTCTTGGGATTCGCGATACCGGCCATCAGCACCGGACTCCATCCCACCGGCACCCAGCTCCTCTGGATCGTCGACATCTACGCCCTCATGCTCGCGGGACTGCTCGTGGCCATGGGCAGCATCGGCGACCGGGTCGGACGCCGCAAGCTCCTCGTCATCGGCGCCTTCGGCTTCGGCCTGGCTTCACTGTTGGCGGCATTCTCCACCACAGCAGAGATGCTCATTCTCGCGCGCGCACTGCTCGGCCTCTTCGGTGCCACATTGATGCCGTCGACTCTCTCGCTCATCCGCAACATCTTCCTCAACGACAAGGACCGCCGAGTCGCGATCGCCACCTGGGCCGCTATGTTCAGCGGCGGTGCCGCGCTCGGGCCCATCGTCGGTGGGATCCTGCTCGAGCACTTCCACTGGAGCTCCGTCTTCTTCATCAACCTGCCGCTGATCGCGATCTTCATCCCGGCGGCGCTTCTCCTGCTGCCCGAATCGCGTGACCCGAACCCGGGCCGGATCGATCCGTTGTCGATCGGGCTGTCGATGCTCATGCTCACCCCGCTCGTCTTCGCCATCAAGCACGTCATGGCCGATGGTGTGGACCTGCTCTTCTGGGTCAGCCTCGCCGTCACAGTCATTGCGGGAACCGGTTTCGTTCTGCGCCAGCTCGCCTCGACGAACCCGATGCTCGACGTCAGGCTCTTCGCCAACAAGGTCTTCACCTCAGCAGTGTCCTCGAACCTGCTCAGCGTCATGGGACTGGCGGGTTTCCTCTACTTCGGCACACAACTGCTCCAGCTGGTGCTCGGACTCTCGCCTGTGGAGGCCGCGCTGGTCCTGGTGCCGGGACTGGCTGCTTCTATCGCCGCGGGCTACGCTGCGGTGCCGATCATCGCTCGTGTGCAGCCGCGTGTGATTGTGCCCTGTGCGCTCGGGCTCAACGCGATCGGTCTGGGGATCGTGGCGTTCACGCCCGAACATTCGGTGGCCGGAATGCTCATCTCGTTCCTCGTTCTCGGACTGGGACTCGGCACCGCCGAGGTCATCACGAACGACCTCATCATGGCAGCGGTGCCCGCGAACAAGGCCGGAGCAGCCTCGGCGATCTCCGAAACCGCGTACGAGTTCGGATCGGTCATGGGAACTGCCGTCCTCGGCGGACTCACGACCATGGTCTACAGCACTCACTTGCAGTCGATGCTCGGAGCCAAAGCAACCGGAGCCGAGTTCGAAACTCTCGGTTCGGCTCTGGAGCATGCGGGCACCAAAGGTGGCCAACTGGGTGAGCAGATCGCCGAGGCGGCGGTGGGCTCCTTCGACCTCGGCGTGCAGTGGGCCGCGGGCGGGGCTGTTGTCCTCGTGCTCATTGCGGCCGTGCTCACAAGCTTCGGGCTCAAGGGCGCCGGCCGGCTTCTGCCCAGCAGTGCCGGAGACGACCTCGGCGGCAGCACGCCCGTCGAGGCTGCCGGAGCACACCGTTGAATCGATGCCAAGTCCCCGTCGCCGCGACGGGGACCGTGTGACATGAATGCGGGGAGCCCCACGGACGATCCGTAGGAATCATCCCTGGGGCTCCCCGCTGTCACGATCAGTTCGTGTCGGTCCGAACTATGAGCCGACCGATTCGCTCTGCGTCTCCGGCACGGCATTCTTCTGCCGCTTCCGTGCCAGCACACGGCCGATGCCCGTGTAGAGCAGTGCTGCGATGAGGAGAGCGTAGAGGACGATCGTGATCGGCGAGGACACGAGGACTGAAACGTCATTGCCCGACGCCAACAGTGCATCGCGCAGGCTGGATTCGGCCAGCGGGCCCAGGACCATGCCGATCATCAGCGGAGCCAACGGCACACCGTAGCGCTTGAGCACGAAGCTGATGATGCCGATTCCCAGCAGGATCATGAGTTCGAACTGCGACGCCGAGGTGGCGTAGATGCCCAGCCCGCAGAACACCGCGATGCCGCCGTAGAGGTAGGGGTCCGGGATCTTGAGCAGCTTCGCCCACAGGGGAGCGAAGGGCAGGTTGATGATCAGGAGGACGATCATGGCGATGAAGAAGCTCGCCAGCAGACCCCACACGAGCTCGGGGGACCGGTCGAAGAGCAGCGGTCCCGGCTGCAGACCGTACTGACGGAACGCCGCCAGCATAATCGCAGCCGTCGCAGAGATCGGCAGACCCAAGGCCAACAGCGCACCCATGGCGATACCTGTCGTGGCAGAACCCGCCGCCTCAGGACCGGCCAGACCGCGAATAGCACCCTTGCCGCCGAACTGCGGGTCCTTGAGCCGGGAGTCGAGTTTGCGCTCGAGACCGTAGGACATGAACGTCGGCACATCGGCACCGCCGACGGGAATCACTCCGAAGGGCAGACCGATCGCGGTGCCGCGCAGCCAAGCGGGCAGTGCCTCGCCGAATTCCTTGCGCGAGAGGAAGGGCCTCCCCGAGGAGTTGATCGTATTGTCGTTGACCTTGCGACGGATCCGCGAAGCGATGAAGAAGACCTCGCCCAGCGCCAGGATCGCCACTGTCACGGTGACCAGGGAAACGCCGTCGAAGAGCTCGGGGACACCCATGGTGAAACGCTCCGTGCCGGAGACCGAGTCGATGCCGATGACCGAGAACCCGATGCCGAGAACCAGCGCCATGAGGCCCTTGAGCACCGAATCGGCGACGACCGAGGAGGTGGCGACGAAGGCGAAGAGCGCGAGTGCGAAGAACTCGGCGGGACCGAAGTTCGTCGAGAAGTCTGCCAGGGCAGGGGCGAGGAACACGACGAGGAAGCAGGAGACGAAACCACCGATGAACGCACCGATCGCGGCCGTGGCCAGAGCCTGCGGCGCTCGCCCGTTGCGGGCCATCTTGTGGCCTTCGAACGTCGAGGCGATCGCCGAGGCCTGGCCGGGGGTGTTCATGAGAATGGCCATGGTGGAGTCACCGAAGAGACCACCGAAGTAGACGCCGGCGAACATGATGAATGCGCCGGTGGGGTCGAGGGCGAAGGTCATGGGCAGCAGCAGTGCCACAGCCATCGACGAGCCCAGGCCCGGCAGCACGCCGACAGCGGTGCCGAGGAAGCAGCCGACGAGAACCCAGAGCAGGTTCATCGGCGTCAGTGCGTGAGTGAAGCCTTCGAAGAGGGACATGAGAGCGTCCATATCAGAAGCCACCTCCCAGAATTCCCGAGGGAAGGTTGAGTCCCAGCAGCACCGCGAACGCGAGATAGACCAGGGACGAGAAGGTCAGTGCCATGGTGAGGTCGAAAAGGGGTCGCTTCGATCCCATCGACCTGGCCACGCACCAGAACAGAAGCGCCGCGGCGAGGATCCACCCGGCGAATTCGAGGATGAGCGCGAACGCGGCGAAGCCGCCCGCACCCCAGGCCAAGGACACGAAGTCACTGTGTGTGCGGTGCGAGGAGTCCTCGGTCCGCGCCTTGGCCAGAGCCTGGCGGTCCTGGACCGGTTCGTCCTCCTCATGCGGATCGAGGCGCGAGGCCGACACCGCCGAGGTGACAGGTGTCGAGAACGCCTTGGCCTCCTCAGCCTCGGCGGGGAGATCAACGTCGGCATCGACGGGTTCGGGATTGCGGATATAGGCGATCGTCAGCAGGATCGTGAGGACGTAGCCGGCGATCATGATGATCATGGGGAAGAACTGCGGCCCCGGCTGGTCGGCGTCCTCGGCGACGTCCATCGTGATGATGCCGATGAGCAGATAGGTCGAGAATCCGGCCATGATGAGAGGAATCAGGAGACCTGATCGCCCCTGCCACCAGGTCCCGGCGCCGAGGTGGGCCGTCCTGGCTCTCTTCTTCGTTGACGTCTGAGTGCTCACAGTCCCAACTCCTTCAGCAGCGTCTCGATCCGGGAGGTGTCCTCTTTGATGAATTCTGCGAACTCATCACCGGTCAGCCACACGTCTGTCCATTTGTTGCGCTTGAGGGCATCTGCCCATTCCGCGCTGTCGCGGGTCTGCTTGAGGATGTCGACAAGCTGCGAGGTCTCATCCTCAGTGATGCCGGGAGCGCCGAGCCAGCCGCGCCAGTTCGTCAGCGTCACCTCGTAGCCCTGTTCGGTCATCGTGGGAAGGTCTTCGTAGCCTTTGATGCGCTTCGGTGAGGCCACGCCGAGCGCCTTCACGCGACCGGCTTCGATCTGGTCCGAAACCTCGTTGAAGCCACAGGAGGCGAAGTCCGTCGTGCCCGAGAGCAGCGTCTGGATCGCTTCACCGCCTCCGGACTTCGGAATGTAGGTGATCCCCGAGGCGGGGATGCCCGACAGCAGCGCCAGCTGAGCGATCGTGAGGTGATCGACGGACCCGGCGGAGCCACCGGTCCAGACGAAGCCCTTCGGGTCCTTCTTCCACTTGCCGATGACATCATCGAGCGTGTTGTAGGGGGAGTCAGCGGCGGCGATGAGCACGTCGTAGTCCTCTGCCACACGGGCGAGCAGGGTCGTGTCATCGAAACCGACCGGCGACTCGTTGAGCGCAATGCCGCCGACCATCGCGGTGCCGGTGGCCAGAATGGTGTCGGCTCGGCCCTGCATGGTGGTGAACTTGCCGAGTCCGATGGTGCCACCGGCACCGGGGATGTTGACGACCTGGGCGTTGTTGGCCAGCTTATTCACACGCATGGCCTGCTGCGTCTCTCGGGAGAACCCGTCCCAACCGCCACCAGCACCGGCAGGTGCGATGAGCGTGAGGTTGGAGGAGAGATCACCCTTGGCCGATGCGGCCTTGACCGAATAGGTGGTGGCCGTTCCGACGGCTGCCACCGCGAGAGCACCGTAGGCGATTCGGCCGAACATGCGGCGAGTCGGATGCGGCGGCCCGGACCGTGTATCTGCGCCAGGATCTGAGGCGGATTGGTTCGTCATTGACCAAACTTTCATATCTGTTGTGAATTACATGTGAGGCTCGTCATAGCCTAGGTTGATGAGCGTCACATTACGCGCTTGTGTGCACTGATCGCGTTCTGCTCATACTTCACCTTCTGTACATTGTGCTCATTCGCCGCCCGTGGGCTGACACGAGCGCACCCTTGAGACCTGTGCTGCGGCATCGACCCTGAGGTGGCTAGGCTGGGTCCATGAATGACACTGCTTCCAGCGCCCCCGTGGCCAAGAAGATCCCCCATGAACGCACCCACCACGGCCACACCTTCGTCGACAACTACGAGTGGATGCGCGACAAGGAATCCCCAGAAGTCATCGCCCACCTCGAGGCCGAGAACGACTGGACGAACGCCCAGACGTCCCAGCTCGAACCGCTGCAGGAATCGATCTTCAACGAAATCAGGACCCGCATCAAGGAAACCGACATGTCGGTGCCGACCAGGCGCGGGAACTACTGGTACTACTCACGGACGAAGGCCGGACTCGACTACGGAATCAGCGTTCGCGCCCCCATCTCCGAGGCCGACGACTGGACCCCGCCCGAAGTCGGCGAGGAGCCGTTGCCCGGCGAGGAAGTCATCTTCGACTCGAACACCGCGGCCGAGGGCCAGGACTTCTTCTCCCTCGGCACCTTCTCTCTGACCGATGACGGCCGGTATCTGCTCTTCGGCGTCGACAACTCCGGCGACGAACGGTACACACTCAGGATGCGGGATCTGAGCACAGGTGAGGATCTGCTCGACACTGTCGAAGGCACCTTCGCCGGAGCCTCGATCGACCCAGCAGGACGCTACTTCTTCTATACGACCGTCGACGAGGCCTGGCGTCCGGAGAAAGTCTGGCGCCATGTCGTCGGCACCGACAGCAGCGACGATGTCTGCATCTTCCATGAGCCCGATGAGCGGTTCTTCGTCGGCTCGGGATTCTCCCGTTCACGCAAGTACATGTTCATCGTCACCGGGTCGAAGACCACCACAGGCTTCTGGTCACTCGAATCCGAGGACCTCGAAGCCGCACCGCAGGCAGTCTGGCCACGGGTCGACGGGGTCGAATACTCCGTGGAGCACGCTGTCATCGCCGGAGAGGACCGCTTCCTCATCACCCACAACCAGGAACGGGCCGACTTCGACATCATCGACGTCCCCGTCTCCGATCCAGCCGGTACTGCAGGCGAAACTGCCGACGCCTCCGACGACCCGGGCACCATCGCCGATCCGGAGTCCATCGGCCGCCCACTGCTCGACGACGTTGACGGGCTGCGCATCGAAGACGTCGACGCATTCGCAGAATTCATCGTCATCAGCTATCGCCGCGGCGGATTCGCCCGAGTCGGCATCATCGAACTGGACAGGCGAGAACAGGCCACCTCGGTTGAACAGCCCGCCTCGAGTGAACAGGCCTCCTCGAGTCGAACCTCCAATCCCGACGACTCCGCATCACCGTATGGCCGACTGCAGGAACTTCCCTTCTCGCGAGAGACCGGCACCCTGGGATTCGCCGGCAATCCCGAGTTCACCCAGACGAGCATCCGACTGCTCTTCACCTCCATGTCCACGCCCGCTGTGATCTATCAGCACAGCGTGGCAGACCGCACTGACACGGTCCTCAAGCGTCAACCCGTCCTCGGCTCGGTCGACCTCGACCGCTACAGCGAATCCCTCATCTGGGCCGCCGCCGAGGACGGAACGCAGATTCCGATCTCCCTGGTCTATCGCACCGATCTCGTCGCGCTCGCCCCCGGCAGCACCGCCTCGGCGACGGCCGGCGAACCTCAGGGAGCGGCCCCGGTCGATCCCGCACCACTGGTGCTCTACGGGTACGGATCCTACGAAATGAGCATGGATCCGTATTTCTCCGTGTCCCGGCTCTCCCTGCTCGACCGCGGGGTCGTCTTCGCCATCGCCCACGTGCGCGGCGGCGGCGAGATGGGCCGCCACTGGTACGACCAGGGCAAGACCTCGGCGAAGAAGAACACCTTCACCGACTTCATCACCGCTGGACGCCACCTCGTCGCCGAAGGATGGACGAGTCCGGAGAAGCTCGTGGCATCCGGGGGATCTGCCGGCGGTCTGCTGATGGGAGCGGTGACGAACATGGCCCCGGACCTCTTCGCCGGTGTCAGCGCCCACGTGCCCTTCGTCGACGCTCTGACCTCGATCCTCATGCCCGAGCTCCCGCTGACTGTCATCGAATGGGAGGAGTGGGGAGACCCCCTCCACGACGAGCACGTGTACGAGTACATGCGCTCCTATTCTCCGTACGAGAACGTCGCCGAGGTGGCGCATCCGAAGGTCTTGGCCGTGACCTCGCTCAACGACACCCGGGTCCTCTACGTCGAACCGGCCAAATGGGTTGCCCGTCTGCGTGAGGTCGGTGCCGATGTGCTGCTCAAGACCGAAATGGTCGCCGGTCACGGTGGTGCATCGGGACGATACGATTCCTGGAAGGAAACAGCCTTCGACTTCGCCTGGATCCTCGATGTGCTGGGTCGAGCGGATGTCGAAATCGATGCCTGAGGTGGGCTGAGGCGTCCCCGCGGTGACGCCGTACGGGACGCTTGGACGACCGATATGCGGCATCGGAGGACGTTTGTCGCGACAGATAACAATACCGGGACGATTGTCTCCAAAACCCTGTTTTGGTCTGCTGTGTCAGTGGCGCCCCATAGAGTGGTTGTCATCACAGTCGAACCCCACGCGACTGCGGAATCAGAATGATCTGAGCCGCGGTCAGTGCGTGGTTCGTCTGCAGTTCCACGGAGAGTCCCACCGACGGGACCGATCGGGGACAAGTGACAGGATTCGTCCCGGTTCGACGCAGTTGAACCGGTTTTTCAAAGGGGAGAAGAATGCGTCTCAGGCGTCTGGCCACAGCGATTGTGGCGGTGAGTTCGGTTATTGCGGTGTCAGCATGCTCAGGCGGAGAAGGTGCCAGCGGTGACGGTGAGGGCGGCGATTCGTACGCGATCGGCATCTCCCAGCTGGTTCAACACCCGGCGCTCGACGCGGCCAGCGAAGGCTTCAAGAAGTCCTTCGACGATGCCGATGTCACCGTCGAATGGGACGAACAGAACGCGCAGGGCGAGCAGGCCAATGCCACGACCATCGCGCAGACGTTCGCGAACGAGGACCTCGATCTCGTCCTTGCCGTGGCCACTCCCGCAGCTCAGGCAGCCGCGCAGGCCATCACCAACATGCCTGTGCTCTTCACCGCCGTCACGGACGCCGAAGAAGCAGGACTCGTGAAATCGAACGAGGCGCCCGGAGGAAACGTCACCGGAACCTCCGACCTCAACCCGGTCGCCGATCAGCTGCAGCTGGTCAAGGATCTCAAACCCGATGCGAAGACCGTCGGCATCGTCTACAGCTCCGGCGAGGTCAACTCGCAGGTGCAGGTGGAACTGGCGAAGGAAGCCGCGAAGGACATGGGTGTCACGATCAAGGAAGCCACGATCGCGAACTCCGGTGAACTGGCCCAGGCCGTGAACTCGCTCGGAGATGTCGACGCCTACTACGTGCCGACCGACAACAACGTCGTCTCCGCCGTCTCGACCATGGTCCAAGCCGCTGAGAAGAACGAGGCGCTGCTGGTCGGTTCGGAAGCGGGCCAGGTGGAACAGGGGGCTGCGATCACCCGGGGCATCGACTACACGAAGCTGGGTGAACAGACCGGCCAGATGGCTCTGAAGATCCTCCAAGACGGGGAGAAGCCGGCCGATATGCCCGTCGAGACCAGCTCCAACCTCGAGCTCGTCGTCAATCCGAAGGCAGCCAAGGCTCAGGGTGTCGAAATCCCCCAGGACATCATCGACGAAGCCGACACAGTCATCGAATGATCGTCCCCGTCGCCGGCCGAGGCTCGTGACCACCCGGGACTCACTGCCAACCGGAACTCGTGACCGGAACTCGTGACCGGC
>NZ_JAKDJU010000341.1 GCF_030453725.1 Brevibacterium picturae | reverse complement strand
GTCGACCTGTTCCAACTGCTCGACTTCAGCCTCCTTCTCCGCGCCGGCGGAGCCCGAGCACTCCGGTGATGAAGAAGACCGAGAAGGTCATCAGCGCTTGTGCCCGCCGCGGGAAGGTGAATCCCCGGCCCCGGAGGGAAAGACCGTTGCCGAGCACATTGTGCGGATGCAGCACAAACGAAGTCCTGATCGACACGCTCGGGTCGCTCTCACTCCGGAGAACAAGCTCTGCGCTCGTGAGGCTACGATACCGGGCGAGAGGGCCTCTTCCTCGTTGGGATTTGATGGCCTCGCCGATCCAGATCTGCCCGTCCGGATCCGTGGCCCGAAGTTCATAACGCATGAGGGGCTTTCCATCGGCCGGAAACATGTGCAGCTGCCCTGTCACCTCGAGGGTTCCGGGCAGTTGGGCGAGAGTGATCGTGCCATCGACGGCAAGCCGGTGCTCAGGATCGGCACGGAAGCGATCAAGACTGGCGATCTCGAGCCGCACCTGCAGGTCTCCGGCCCGACCGCTTCCCGGAACGCGTTCGTGCATATGCTCATCGAAGACGATCCCATCACCGGCGGTATCGCGGCGTCGGCGAGCTATCCATTCGTAGGCCTCGTCCTCGGGTGCCGGAACAGGCCGGACGCGGTCCCACTCCGGGGCCCGCCACGAACTGTCTCCGGTGAGTGTGCGAATGAGTCCTTCGATCGCGTGTTCTGCACCGGCAAGGATGGTCGCCGAGGGGTTTGCGCCCGTCGATGCCGGGAGCACAGCTCCGTCCATCACGTAGAGGCCCGGGTGCCCATGCACCTGCAGGTCTCGTCCCACGACGCCTGTGTCTCTGCTGTCTCCAGCAGGTACTCCACCCAAGGGATGCACCGTCACCGGCTTCTTCAATATCGACCAAGGGATCACCGATCGGACGCGTGCCCCTGTGACTCGGGTGATGAGGGGGCCCACCCGTTCCTCGGCGCGGTAGAGACGTGCCTGCCACCGGTTCGCCCAGCGCAGTCGCGCCTGACCGTGGTTGTCGAGTTCCAAGCGGCCCGTTGCCGAATCATGTCCCATTGACAGCAGCGCAAAGGTTCGAGTGGGATCGTTTCGGCGCAGTCTGCTCCACCAGGCACGCAGTCGCTGCAGAGGCAGAAGTCGATCGAGCATGTCGGAGATCACGACGGGAACGGCACCGTCCTGCACCTGGAACCATACCGGCTTGGACCGCTCCCAGACGTCGAGGACGGTTGTTGTGGTGATCGTCGGACCGGTCGTGAGGTCACCGTCACCTCGGCGAATATTTATCAGTGCGAGCTGGTCTCCGTTGCCGGAGAAGCCACGCCCCAGAGCGGGAGAGAGATTGGGCAGCGTCTGGTCGATGTCGCGGGATCGCAGCAGGAGTTCGGTCGTAGCGACGGAACCGGCGGCGAGGATCAGTCGTGTGGCCGTGCGACGGACCAGATTCCCATCGGATCCCTCGCCTTCTTTCGACCACACGGACCACCCGGTTTCGTTGGGTGCGATACGTATGACTTCGGCTCCCGTGACCGCAGTTGCCCCGTGCTGTTCTGC
>NZ_JAKDJU010000340.1 GCF_030453725.1 Brevibacterium picturae | reverse complement strand
TTCAGTCGCCATGGGGGAGGCGTTCGATGATGTACCGGCTCACCTCGTCGGGGGGCAGGTCGATGGGTGCGAGGAAATGCCCCTCCTCGACGGTGAGTGGTTCCAGCGTCTCGAGCTGGGAGTCGACAAGGGCCGGCGACATGAACTCGTGCGAGCGCCGCGCGAGGTAGTCGACGATGATCTTGCGGTCTCCGGTGAGATGGATGAAGAAGGTTGCCGGTGCCTGCGCCCTCAGGTAGTCCCGATAGCTGCGTCGCAGCGCGGAACAGGCGACGACGGGCGGCGGAGCTGCGGACAGCTCGTTGGCGACCGTCGTCAGCCACGGCCAGCGATCCTCATCGTCGAGGGGGACTCCCGCACGCATCTTCTCCTTGTTGTCCTGGTTGTGGAGATCATCGGCGTCGACGAACGGGGCTCCGAGTTCTGCAGCCACGCGACGGCCGATCAGGGTCTTCCCCGTGCCGGACACCCCCATGATGACAAGCGGGGGACGGTCCATTTCAATCGGCCTCTCGTAAAAATATGATGACATTGCTAAACTGCACTCATTAAATCAGATTTATAAGAAATTAAATGAGACGCGTGCAACTGTCAACAGGCGCGTGCAGCCGTCAGCCACACGGCTGGCAGCCACGAGGAAGAGGATTGGGTATGACCGCGGAAGTGGGCGTGATCGGCACCGGAGTGATGGGCTCGAACCTCGCGCGAAACCTCGCCCGGAATCTGGCTGGTCGGACGGGAGCGCGAGTCGCCGTCTACGACCGCGACGTCGACAGGGCTTCTGCTCTGGCAGCCGAACATCCCGAAGCGGAGTTCCTCGTCGCCTCATCGCCGGCGGATCTGGCCGACAAGCTCTCTGGCCCGCGAGTGGCGATCCTCATGGTCAATGCCGGCGCTGCCACGGACTCGGCGATCAACGATCTGGTCCAGGTGTTCGAACCCGGAGACATCATCGTCGACGGCGGAAACTCGCTCTTCACGGACACAATCGCTCGCGGTGGGACCGTGGGCCAGGCCGGCATCGAGTTCGTCGGGGTCGGCATCTCCGGGGGAGAGGTCGGTGCCCTCGAGGGACCGTCGATGATGGTCGGAGGCACGGCGTCCGCATGGTCGAGGCTGCGGCCGATCCTCGAACCCAGTGCCGCACGTGCCGAACCCAGCGATGGGCGAAGTGCACAGGCGGACCAGGAGTCGTGCATCGCTCATGTGGGCACCGACGGGGCCGGCCATTTCGTGAAGATGATCCACAACGGGATCGAATACGCCGACATGCAGCTCATCGCTGAGGCCTTCTGCCTGCTGAGGAGCAGGCTCGGGCTCACTCCGCCGGAGATCGCCGAGGTCTTCAGAGAGTGGAACCGAGGTGACCTGGAGTCCTATCTCATCGAGATCACCGCCGAGGTGCTCGACCACACCGATGCGGCCACGGGCGAACCGTTCGTCGACGTCATCGCCGATTCTGCCGGGGCCAAGGGAACGGGCGGTTGGACGGTCAAGACCGGGCTCGACCTGGGGGTGCCTGTCGCCACCATCGCCGAGGCGGTCTCGGCCAGGTCCCTGTCCGCGGCATCCG
>NZ_JAKDJU010000339.1 GCF_030453725.1 Brevibacterium picturae | reverse complement strand
TTCCCTGCGTGTCAGGGTGAGTTGAGTCCACCGGTTCATAGCAAGTCCGCCTTAGCAGGGCGAGATCAGGAACAACCACGATGAGTATCTCGACTCTCTCCCCAACATCAACTCCGATCGGCGATGATGGAACGATGAACCCTCGCCACCCACGCGCTGATGGTCCACGCCGACGTACCTTCACCCCCGACCAAAAACTCGCCCACCTGACCGCGTACGAAGAAGCCTGCAGGCAGCAGCAGGGAGGAGCCTACCTGCGCCGTGAGGGGCTGTATTCCTCGCTGATCACCGAATGGCGCAGACTGCGCGATGCGGGTGTCTTGGATGGAAAGAAGCCCGGTCAGGCGGTCGGGAAGCCGAGCAAGGATCAGGCTGAGATTGCCCGGTTGCGCCGCGAGCTCGAGCAGACCCAGCAGCGTTTGGACCGCACGGAGACGGCATTGGAGATTATGGGAAAAGCACGCGCGCTCTTGGAAGAGACCTCCAAGAGCGCGGATACCGAGACCAGGCGGAAGAAGCGCTGATGAACGCCTACACCGAGCTGACCGTCCACGGCTTGAGTACCCGGGCCGCGGCTGGGCTGACCGGTATCGCGCGGTCGACCGCGGCACGCCGCCGCAGACGTTCAGGCCCGCCTGTACCGCGGGAGGTGGTCCCGGCCAACCGGCTCGACTGCACTGAACGAGCGCATGTGCTGGCCGTGCTCAACAGTGCTGAGTTCGTCGATTCCACCCCGATACAGGTCTTCGCCACACTCCTCGACCGGGGCGTCTACCTCTGCTCGATCTCGACGATGTATCGGATCCTGGCCGAGCATGCCCAGGTCAGAGAACGTCGACGGCAGGCCAGGCATCCTGCCCGAGCGGTGCCAGAACTGGTCGCTGACGGGCCGGGACAGGTGTATACGTGGGACATCACCAAGTTGGCCGGACCGACCCGGGGTGTGTACTACGACGCCTATGTGATGATCGATATCTACTCCCGCTACATCGTTGGTGCTCATGTCCATGCTCGTGAGTCCGGACCGTTGGCTCAGGAGATGATGGCCGAGGTGTTCGGCATCCACGGCATCCCACAGGTGGTCCATGCCGACCGGGGCACGTCGATGACGTCGAAGTCCGTGGCTACACTGCTGGCCGATCTGGAAGTGACCAGATCGCATTCGCGGCCGAAGGTCTCCAACGACAATCCCTATTCCGAAGCGTGGTTTAAAACGTTGAAGTATGCGCCGGTCTTTCCCGAACGATTCGGGTCTTTGGCTGGGGCGCGAGGGTTCATCGACGAGTTCGTGTCCTGGTATAACCATGAACATCACCACCAGGGACTCGGTCTGCATACGCCGGCCGATGTCCACTACGGACTCGCAGCGGCCAAGGCGAATGAACGCGCTGACGTCCTCGCCGCGGCCCGGGCGGCTCATCCTGAACGGTTCGCCACGAACGCACCCCCGAAGGTCCTCGACCTCCCTGCGGCTGCCTGGATCAACAAGCCCGTCGAGAGCACGACTGACGACGACCACCAGCAGGTTGAGCTACCAGCTGCCTAACTCCCGCTGGTCTCACTCACCTTGACAAATTCCG
>NZ_JAKDJU010000338.1 GCF_030453725.1 Brevibacterium picturae | reverse complement strand
CCCGTGGTCTCTCGGGCGAGCACAGCCATGAGCACCACCGCCACAACCACGAGCACCCCGGTGAGTATGAAGGTCAATGTCAGCCCGAGAACCGGCCACATGAACGCACCGAAGACAAGCGGAGCAACACCGGTCGCGATGCGGGAGGCAGCCGATGCCCAGCCGAATCCCGAACCTCGCAGCCGGGTCGGGTAGAGCTCCGACACATAGGTGTACAGAGTGGGAATGGCGATCTGCACGACGAATCCGAATCCGATGATGCTGGCCTTGGCGGCGAATGTCAGTTCCGTTCCCGAAGCTTCGATGAATACCGCTGCACAGACCAACAGGAGCGCGGAGACGATTGCGGTCACGCCGAGCACCCATTTTCGACCCACACGTTCGACGATCAGGGCAGAGACGATGACACCGAGGATGCCCACTGCCGTCATCGATCCGGTGACCATGAATGCTGTCTGGTCTCCCAACCCCTGCTTCTTCAGGATGTCCGGCAGCCAGGTCAGGGCCGCATAGTAGACCAGGAGGACAGATACGAACAGTGCCCAGGAGACAAGAGTCGTCTTGGCTGAGTACTGCCACAACTGCACCAATTGACCGCTGGCGGCGCGCAGCTGTCTGTTGACGGAGGTGACCGCTCCAGGCGAGGCGGTGGATGCCTGCCGAGGCGCCTTGGCAGCACCGGAGTCCTGGGAGGCGCCAGTGGACCGGGAAGAGCCGGCGGACCGGGAGGTGCCAGAGGACCGGGCGGCACCGGTGGCCTTGGTCGCGCTCGCGACGGGAACATCATGCGTCCACGTCGTCACCTCGGCGCCGGTGCGCTCGACGAGCCTGGCGATGATGGCGTCGGCTTCGGCATACCGTCCGACGGAGGCAAGGTAGAGAGGTGATTCGGGAATTCCGAAGCGCACGGCCACTGTCAGCAGAGCGGGCACGATCATGACGAGCATGATGAGGCGCCAGTCCCCCACTCCCAGCAGCGATGCGGAGACGAAGGCGCACAGTGAGGCACCGATCGGCCACCAGCCGTCCATTGCAGTCAGGACGCGACCGCGATGTTTCTTGGGAGTGAATTCACCCACGAGCGCATAGTCGACGGGGATGCATCCGCCGAGTCCGAATCCGGCAAGGAATCGGAACAGGATGAACCAGCCGAACGCTGGGGAGAAAGCTCCTGCCACCGTGAAGACTGAGAACACGAGAAGCGTGAGGGTGAAAGCCTTCTTCCGGCCGATCACGTCGGCGATGCCTCCCCAGATGAAAGCCCCCAAAGCCATGCCGATGAGGTTGGCCGTGGCGATCCAGGCAGCCTGGCCGACGCTCAGGCTCCAGTAGTCGCTGAGCAGCGGGATGAGGAACCCGTTGAGGGCAACATCCCAGGCGTCGAACATGAATCCCAGGCCACCGATGATGAAGATGGCACCCTGAGTCCTCCAGCGCCACGGAAGGTTGGCGACGACTTCGGAAGCGGTCGGCGTGGATGTTGAGGCTGATGTAGACACGTGGCCACAGTACATCGTTTAACGCAGATACGCGCAAATTCGCCGACGCCGATCAGGTCGGCCGAGACCGACTCCACACGTGGCGGCCGA
>NZ_JAKDJU010000337.1 GCF_030453725.1 Brevibacterium picturae | reverse complement strand
CGCTTCGGTGATGGAACCATCGACGGATACATGGACCGGCACGAGTCCATGTCCGAAGCCTTCGCCACGGAGTTCCCTGTCGGTGCTCCTGGTGAGAGCTTTGTTCATGTGGGATCGGCGATTCACTCGATCCGCGCGGTCCCGGCGGCGAACCTGCCCAGGTTTGCCGAGCTCGACGGACCCGTCCACGTCCACCTCTCGGAACAACCGGCGGAGAACAAGGCCAGCCATGCCGCCTACGGCACGACGCCGACGCAGGTCCTCGCGCGATCCGGAGTCGTCGCGTCCAACCTTTCGGCCGTCCACGCCACCCACCTCAGCGAGGACGACATCGTGACCCTGGGCGGGGCCGAAGCCAACATCGTCATGTGCCCGTGCACGGAAGCCGACCTGGCCGACGGCATCGGACCGGCCCGCGAACTCGCCGATGCCGGCGCCACGATCTCGATCGGCTCCGACCAACACGTCGTCCTCGACGCACTGCGCGAGACCCAGAGCATGGAAGCCGGGGAACGCCTGCGGTCGGGCCAACGGGGACGATTCTCCCCGGCCGAGCTCATCACCTCCTTGACCTCGGGCGGGGCGCGCAGCCTCGACCTGCCGGTCGGTTCGCTCGAGGTCGGGAAGGCGTGTGACTTCATCGCGGTGGCCACCGACAGCATGCGCACGTACGGGTCCGCGGGGGAGCAGATCATCCTCTCGGCCACCTCGGCGGATGTGTCCATGACCGTCAGCGGGGCTCAGGTGCGCGTCCGCGACGGCGTGCACACCGAACTGGGGCCGATTTCGGAGCTGTACCGGGCTGCGTTCGCGGCCCTCGGGATGGAGGACTGAACCGTGGCTGAGGTTCCGGCACTGCGGCGTTCGATCGCGATTCTGCGGCATCTGGCCTCATCGAATCGTCCGATCACCGCCGGTGCGCTGGTGCGGACGTTGGAGATCCCTCGCTCGAGTGCCTACGAACTGCTCACTGTGCTCGAGGAGCTGGGGCTCGTCGTGCGCACCGAATCCGGTTACGCCCTGGGCGCCGGCGTTCACGAATTGGGAAGCTCCTACCTGCGCACGAACCCCCTGCAGCGCTTGGCCCAGCCCATCGTGCGGCAGTTGGCCGACGACACTGCGGCGACAACACAGCTGGCCGTCATCCGCGGCTGGGAGACCGAGTACGTGCTCAAGGAGCAGTCCCTGAAATCGGTCGCGGTCATTACCGCCACCGGCGTGCGCATGCCCAGCTACCTGACCGCGACCGGTCGGGCGATCCTGGCGAATCTGCCCAAGTCAGAGGTGCTGGCGATGCTCCAGTCCGAGTCCGGATTCGTCACCCGTACCGGGCAGGGTCCGACCACGGTCAAGGCACTCAACGCGATCCTGGCGCAGGACCGGCGGATCGGCTGGGCGATCGAGCACGGCGAGGTCACCCCCGGGATCTCAACGATCGCGGCTCCTGTCTACGATGTCCTCTCCCGTCCGGTCGCTGCGATCGGACTCTCACTGGCCAGCGAGGCGATGACCGAGGACACCGAAACCGCAGGACTCGCGGACAAGGTCCTCGCGGCCGCCGCCGAGGTGACCGCGAAGCTGCGGTGACC
>NZ_JAKDJU010000336.1 GCF_030453725.1 Brevibacterium picturae | reverse complement strand
CAGTCAGCGGCAATGTCACCGTGAAGATCGCTCCCCCGTCGGATTCGACCTCGAGATCTCCGCCGAGTCTCGTCACAGCCTGGCGCACCAGCACCAACCCGAAACCTCGGCCACCGGATCCAACCGGAGCAGCCTTCCCAGAAGCGCCGAGGTGGAAGATGGCGTCGAACTCCTCCGTGTCGATTCCCGGCCCGGAGTCCGCAATCGTGATGATCAGCTCCCCTTCGGCGGCGACGAAGTCCGCCCACACATGCCGTTCCTCCGAGGGCGCCGCGGCATCGATGGCATTGTCGAGGAGGTTGCCGGCGACGGTGACCAGGTCACGGGCGTCGAGGCTATGGGGCGGCAGCTCCCCCGCAGCGGTGACAGTGAGCTCGACTCCGCGCTCGTGGGCCTGAGCAGCCTTGCCGATCATCAGGGCCGTGACGAAAGGTTCATCGAGGGCATCGACGAACGAATCGGTGAGCCTCTGCGACTCCTGCTGATCGCGGACCGCGAAGTCGAGGGCTTCACGGGAGCGCCCCAGCTCGATGAGCGTGGCCACCGTGTGCAGGCGGTTCGAATGCTCATGGGTCTGGGCCCGCAGCGCATCGGACAGGGTCCGCATCGTCTCGAGTTCGCCGGTGAGCTCCTGAATGTCCGTGCGATCGCGCAGGGTCGCCACGGTCCCACCGAAGTCGGAGCCGGAGCCACCTCCGGAACTGGAAACACTTCCCGACCTGAATCCTCCGCGCTCCGGTTGGCTCGCCTGCTTCTGGTTGACCACCAGCACCCGATCCCGGGTCAGGTGGATCTCATCGACGGCATCCCGACCCGACGACAACAAAGATGACACGGACGAGGGCAGGGCCACCTCGGCGAGGGGAATGGGGGTGCGGTCATCGGGATCGGGCAGGCCCAGCAGCGCCGCGGCCTCATCGTTGTAGAGCACCAGCTGCCCATCATCGTCGACGAGGATGAGTCCCTCGCGCAGGGAATGCAGCGCGGAGTCGTAGAACGCGAACAGGGACTTGAGCTGCTCGGGCCCATACCCCAAGGTCACTCGTCGCAGGTAGCGGCTGAGGATCCACGAGCCCAGTCCGCCGAGGGCGATCGCGGCGAGTCCGACGACGATGATCTGCGGCAGTGCGGCCGCCCGGGCCACCGACATCGTCTCGACGGTCACCCCGACCGCGACCATCGCCCTCACGTCTCCGGACTCGTCGGTCACGGGCACGATCGCCCGCACCGACTCCCCCAGCGTCCCCACATAGTTCTCGATGTGGCTCTGCCCGGCCAGCGCCCGATCGATGCTGCCGATGTAGTCCTTGCCCAACTGATCAGGATCAGGATGCGTGTACCGGGTCCGGTCGCGGTCCATGATCGTCACGAAATCGACTTCGGCGGTGGAGATGACGGTCAGCGCATACGGCTGCAGCTTCGCCGAGGCGTCCGAGGCGTCCACAGACCTGATGACGTAGGGGTCGTGGGCCAGCGTCTCGGCGATGGACAGCACCCGTTCGGAGGTGGCCTGCCGGGCGGAGTTGAGTGTCGAAACGTAGCTGGTGACGCTCAGTGCAGCACACACGATGACGATGAGCGCGAGCTGCAGGAAGAAGAGCCTGCGCGCCAAGGGCCCGC
>NZ_JAKDJU010000335.1 GCF_030453725.1 Brevibacterium picturae | reverse complement strand
AACCTCGCGAAAGGGTGCTCAGCGACCGGAGGGTTGCTGGCTTCGTTGCGTCGAGGCTGCGCCGCGCCCCGCAGTGCGCAATGAGCGCCTCAGGCGTCGTGGCTGGCGCGGTAGTCCGTGGCGCTGAGTGCTCCGACGCGGGAGTGGCGGCGGCTGTACATCAGGTAGACGCCGAAGCCGACGAGCATCCACAGGCCGAAGACCACCCAGGTGGTTCCGCCGAGGTTGACCATGAGGAACGCGCACGCCAGGGACCCGAGGATCGGGATGGTCGGCCCGAAGGGCACCTTGAACGAACGCGGCAGGTCCGGACGTTTGAACCGCAGGTAGATGACGGCGACGTTGACGAGGCAGAAGGCGAAGAGGGTGCCGATGCTCGTCGCATTCGCGAGCTCGCCGAGTGGAATCAGCGCCGCGGTGATCGCCACGAGGACGCCCGTGACCAGGGTTCCCACCAGGGGAGTGCCCGTGCGCGGGGAGACGATGCCGAAGACCTTCGGAACCATGCCGTCACGGGACATGGTGAGCAGGATGCGGGACTGCCCGTAGAGGACTGTGATGACGACCGAGAGGATCGCGAGCACCGCGGAGACGGCGAAGATGAAGACCGCGAGGTTCGACTGCGTGAGCTCGTGAACGATCTGGACCAGGGGAGCCGTCGAAGTCTCGAACCACTGCCACTGCCGGGCACCGATCGCGGCGACCGCGACCAGGACATACATCGTGGTCACGATGACCATGGAGAGGATGATCGCCCGCGGCAGGTCCCGCTTCGGGTTCTTCGCCTCTTCACCGGCGGTCGAGGCCGCGTCGAAGCCGATATAGGAGAAGAACACGCTCGAGGCTGCGGCAGTGACTCCGGCGGCGCCCATGGGCAGCATCGGTGCGAAGTTGCCGGCTTTGAACGCGGTGAAGGCGACGATGGCGAAGAACACGAGGATGCCGAGCTTGACGAACACGATGACCGTGTTGACGACGGCGGACTCCTTGGCCCCGCGCATCAGCAGGACGGTGGCGAGGAGGACGACGATGAGTGCCGAGAGGTTGATGACTCCGCCGGGGCTCTCTGCAACCCCGGGGCCGGCCGTCAGTGATGGTGGCAGAGACAGGCCGAAGATCCGCAGCGTTTCGTTGACGTAGTCGGCGGCGCCGACGGCCACTGCGGCCACGGAGACCGCATACTCGAGGACGAGGCACCACCCGCAGACCCAGGCCATGCCTTCGCCGAGGGTCGCATAGGAGTACGAATAGCTTGATCCTGATACCGGGACCATGCCCGCCATCTCCGCATAGCTGACGGCGGAGAGCAGGGCGGTGATGCCGGCCAGGATGAATGCCAGCCAGATGGCGGGACCGGCGATCGGGACGGCCTCGCCGAGGATGACGAGGATGCCCGTGCCCAAGGTGGCGCCGACGCTGATCATCGTCAGCTGGAAGACGCCGAAGGTTCTGCGCAGACCGCCCGTGGACGCGTCCTGGGTGTCCTCGACCATGCTGGTGATCGACTTGCGACGGGCCAGCTGACTGATCAGCCGAGGTCGCTCGGTCGCGGTCGCGGAGAGGGAGTCGTCTCGAGCGGTCATGCGAATATTCTTGCACGTGCGCAGCCGAGGACCACATGC
>NZ_JAKDJU010000334.1 GCF_030453725.1 Brevibacterium picturae | reverse complement strand
GCCATGCTGCTCGTGCTGACATTCTCGACCGGAATGGTCGATGCGATCGGCTACCTGGGCTTCGACAAGGTCTTCACCGGAAACATGACGGGCAACGTCGTCATCCTCGGCATGGGCCTGGCCGGCGCCGAGGACACTCCGGTCCTGCGCCCGGCACTGGCCCTCGTGTTCTTCATGGTGGGCGCGGCCCTGGGCGGGCGCATCCTCGGCCGCATCGGCGAGGACTGGCACGTGCGCACCACGATCATCTATGCTGGCGTGGCCGTCGGCTGTGCGGGTCTGGCCGTCTACGTCGCACTCATGCCCGATCCCGAGGTGGGGCTGGCCGGGACGATCTTCACCTCGGTGCTCTCGGCCCTCATGGGTGCGCAGGCGGCAGCGGCTCGGCGGATGAAGATCGCCGATGTCACCACCGTCGTCGTCACCTCGACGATCGTCGGCTTGGCGTCTGATTCGCGGCTGGCCGGTGGCGACAGTGTGCGCTGGATCCGTCGCGCGCTCGCGGTGGCCCTCATCCTCATCGGGGCCGTAGCAGGTGCCGCGACGTTGATGATCAATCAGTGGATCGGCATCGCCTTCGTCGCCGTGGCCATCGCCGTCGTGACCGTCATCGGCCACGTGGGTGCCCGGAAGCGGGCCCTCGCCGAGGCGGCTGAGGAGTCCGTGCACGCCTGAGCAATTTCCGCACCTGGGCGGGCGAGCTGACCGACGATCTGAGTGAGACCTATTCAATACCCATGCAGATTGCACTAGCGTGAGGACTGCACAGTTCATCGCGTGGCCCGCGCAACCATGAGGACGAATGGAATGCGAGGCCCTGGACGGGTCCGTCACACGATGTCACCGGAGAAAGCAGAGAGGCTTGTGGGTGCATGATGTCGTCATCGTCAGCACTGATTGACCGGGCCAGTCTGTTCGAAGATGTGCTGGCCGGCCTCGGAGACGCGGTGAGCACTCCGGCACCGATCGTGCTGATCGATGTGGTCGCCGACAATATTGCGCGCATGCAGGCCTTTGCACACGAGCACGGAAAGCAGCTGTTGCCACATGTGAAGACGCACAAGAACGTGCGCATCGGGAAGATGCAGCTCGAAGCGGGCGCGGGCGGGCTGACGGCCGGCAATCTGAGCGAGGCCGAGATCTTCGCTGCCGCTGGATGCGCGGACATCTTCCTCGCCTATCCTCTGTGGGCCGTCGGGACGAAAGCCACCCGCTTGAAGCGATTGCTGCAGAATACGCGGCTGAGCGTGGGTGCCGAGAGCACCGCTGCGATCGACCATCTGGTGCAAGCAGCCGGTGAGTTCGCCGGCCTGCTCGGCATCGTCGTGGAAGTCGACTGCGGAGCCGAACGCTCCGGTGTGCCACCTGACGAAGCCGGCAGGCTCGCCGCCTACGCTCGCGACCGTGGTCTCGTGCCGTTGGGAGTCTTCACATACCCGGGGCACGGCGGCGCCGTCGGAAAGGCCGAGGGCGCAGCCGATGATCAGGCTCTCGCGCTGCGGCACGCTGTTGCTTCGCTGGCCGAACACGGAGTCGAAGCGCACAAGGTCAGCGCAGGGTCGACGCCGACCGCGCACCTGAGCACGGACCCGGTGATCACCGAGATCCGACCCGGCGAGTACGTCTTCAACGACT
>NZ_JAKDJU010000098.1 GCF_030453725.1 Brevibacterium picturae | reverse complement strand
GGTGCGGATGGTCGGCATCCCCAGATTCGTGGATCCGCCGTCAGTCTGGCCCGGCACCGGGGCACCGCAGCTGTCCGCCTGGGCGCGGTCATAGGCATCGCCTGCTCGCGAAGGTCGCACCGCGAAGCCGGAGTCGGCCAAGAGGAAGTAGGGTTTGGCGTCCGTGACGGTCGCGGTGACGAAATCACCGGGGCGCGGCATTTCGGCTCCCTCGGGGATGCCGACGTGGACGAGCCGGTTGTCCGCCGAGCGGCCGCTGAGGCGTGGTGAGTCATCATGGGGTCTTTTCGTGACCAGGACTTCCACCTCACGGCCGATCTGTGCGGTGTTCTCCTCCCAGGCGATTTCGTCCTGGAGCGCGGTCAGCCTCTCGAAGCGCTCCTGCACGATGTGCTTGGGTATCTGATCGTCCATCGTGGCGGCCGGGGTGCCGGGACGGATCGAGTACTGGAAGGTGAAAGCCTGTGAAAAACGAGCACGGCGGACGATGTCCATAGTGCCGAGGAAGTCTTCTTCTGTCTCCCCGGGGAATCCGACGATGATGTCGGTGGTGATCGCTGCGTGGGGGATCTTCTCACGCACCGAATCGAGGATGCGCATGAATCTGCTGGTGCGGTAGGAGCGGCGCATGGATTTGAGGATCGAGTCGGATCCCGACTGCAGCGGCATGTGCAGCTGGGGCATGACTGTCGGTGTCTCGGCCATTGCGTCGATCACGTCATCGGAGAATGACGCCGGATGTGGGCTGGTGAAGCGCACACGTTCGATGCCCTCGACCTTGCCCACTGCACGCAGCAGTTTCGCGAATGCGCCCTTGTCCCTGAATTCCGCACCGTAGGAGTTCACGTTCTGGCCCAGAAGCGTGACTTCGACGACTCCGTCGGCGACGAGTGCTTCGACCTCGGCGAGGATGTCTCCGGGCCTGCGGTCCTTCTCTTTGCCGCGGAGGCTGGGCACGATGCAGAACGTGCAGGAGTTGTTGCATCCGACCGAGATCGAGACCCACCCGGAATGCTGGGACTCTCGACGACTGGGCAGGGTGGAGGGGAAGACGTCGAGGCTCTCGAGGATCTCGACCTGGGCTTCCTCATTGTGTCGCGCTCGTTCCAGCAGTGCCGGCAGCGATCCCATATTGTGGGTGCCGAAGACGACGTCGACCCACGGGGCCTTCTTGACGATCGCGTCCCGATCCTTCTGCGCCATGCAGCCGCCGACGGCGATCTGGAAATCGGGGTTGCGTTCCTTGACATGGGCCAGCTGACCGAGGTTGCCGTAGAGACGGTTGTCCGCGTTCTCGCGGACTGCGCAGGTGTTGAAGACGATGACGTCGGCCTGGTCATCGGTCTTCGCGGGAACATAGCCTGCATCATCGAGAAGCCCGGAGAGTCGTTCGGAATCGTGGACGTTCATCTGACAGCCGTAGGTCTTCACCTCGTAGCTGCGGGGTGACTTCTCGGTGGCGGTGGGTGCATCAATCAGTTCAGTCATGGCGCAACTATTCTAGCTGTTGTCTGTCGTCGGCGGTGTTCAGTCCTCGGCGAGGACTTCGCGTGTCACTTTGAGGCAGACCGAGGATGCGAATCCGCGTCGCGCGAGCATACCCAGGATCCGACGTTCGCGGACTTCGTCATCGAGTCCGCGACTCGATGCGGCCTTCTTCTCTGCGACCTGTCGGGCGAGATCCTCTTCCCCATCCACGTCTTCGACTGCGCCGGAGACGATGTCGGCAGACAGTCCCTTCTTGTTCAGTTCTCGCTTGAGCGCCGTGCGAGACAGCTTTCGCCGCTCCCGGTGAGCGCGCACGTAGCGGTGCGCGAATTCCTCATCGTCAAGGAGCCGGGATTTCTGCAGCTTCGCAATGAGCTCGTCGACGGCTTCCTGGAGGAAGTCGCGTTTGAGCAGCTTGTCACGAAGCTCACCGCTGGCGTGATCGCGCATCGCCAGCATGTTCATGGCCGTCTTCTTCGCCTTCGCATAGGAGGCGTCGAAATCCTCGGCATCATCGTCGCCGTCATCGTCGAATGACAACGCGTCGGCGAAGTCCGGCGCCGAAGACGCAGCCGGGCCGGCAGACGCCGAAGACGCAGCAGAACCCGGGAACGCGTCGACGGTGTCTTCGGCTGAGAGCCCGGCGAAATACCCGGACTCCCCCTCGGCGTGCCGTTGATCGATCTCCGTGATGGCATCGCGCAGCTCGGTCAGCTTCGCCGTCTGTGTGCCTGATCCCGCCAAGTCGTCACTGGGTCTCGACTCGGCGAGCTCGCTGTCGCGATCGATCGGGTCAGGAGATTTCGACGTCATCCGACTTCGAGGTCTCTGCTGTGGTGTCCTCTTCCTGCTCGCCCTCTTCCTCGGGCTCGTCGACCTTGATCAGACCCATCTTGTGCTTGATCTTGAGTTCGATCTCCTCGGCCAGCCCTGGGTTGTCGCGCAGGAAGTTCCGCACGTTCTCCTTGCCCTGACCCAGCTGATCACCGTCGTAGGTGAACCACGAGCCGGACTTGCGGATGATGCCGTTGTCGACGCCCATATCGATGAGGCTGCCCTCACGGGAGATGCCGTGGCCATAGATGATGTCGAACTCGGCCTGCTTGAACGGCGGCGCGATCTTGTTCTTGACGATCTTGGCACGGGTGCGGTTGCCGACCGCGTCCTGGCCCTCCTTCAGGGTCTCAATGCGTCGCACGTCGATGCGCACGGAGGCGTAGAACTTCAGAGCCTTACCACCGGAGGTGGTCTCTGGGGAGCCGAAGAAGACGCCGACCTTCTCACGCAGCTGGTTGATGAAGATTGCGGTGGTCTTCGACTGCGCCAGTGCGCCCGCGATCTTGCGCAGTGCCTGCGACATCAGACGCGCCTGGAGGCCCACGTGGCTGTCACCCATCTCGCCTTCGATCTCTGCCTTCGGCACGAGGGCCGCGACGGAGTCGATGACGATGACGTCGAGTGCTCCGGAGCGGATGAGCATGTCGGCGATTTCCAGCGCCTGCTCACCGGTGTCCGGCTGAGACACGAGGAGCTGGTCGGTGTCGACGCCGAGCTTCTTCGCGTACTCCGGGTCAAGCGCGTGCTCAGCATCGATGAATGCTGCGATTCCGCCCGTCTTCTGGGCATTGGCAACAGCGTGCAGTGCCACCGTGGTCTTGCCCGAGGATTCCGGGCCATAGATCTCCACGACACGGCCGCGCGGCAGTCCACCGATGCCCAGGGCGATGTCGAGTGCAATGGAACCAGTGGGGATGCAGGCGATCGGCTCGCGCACCCCTTCACCCAGACGCATGATCGCGCCCTTGCCGTAATTGCGGTCGATCTGCCCCAGCGCGGCGTCGAGTGCCTTCGACTTGTCGCCGCCGGTTGGGATCTGCAGGTTCTTCGGTGTCCGAGCCATGATCTCTCCTAAAAGTATCGTTTTCCGTTGAGACCAAGGCTAGAAGGTGGCACTGACATAACAACAGAGGAACGAATTCCCCCGTGGACAATCAGCCACTCATGGTCACAGGTCCCGTGATTCCCTACCAGCATAACCGACATGGGAACAAGTGTTCTATATGACGGCGCGTGTCGCACCACTTTGCTCGCGGTGCCACTCCGACACCTTCCCGGCCCCGCACCGACACCTTCCCGGTGCTGCACCGACACGCGAAGGACTCACGGACACCGGAGGACGCTGCTCCCGTTTCGGGCAGGAGCGCTGGTCCGGAGCGCGAGGCAGAAGCGCAGTGACGTCATCGTGCGAGCCGGGGTGGGCATGCCCGAGGGATCCACGCCTGCGCAATTGCGCTCCATCATCGCCAGGCTCATCGTCATGAGCTCATCGCCCCGAGGCAAGCACGTGGTCACAGAAGAGCAGCCTCAGAAGGGACGTGAGCGGGGTTTCTCTTTGCCCAGGCGACGTGACTCGGGCACACCAGAGGCATCGCAGACGGCAATCCAGATGTCGCGGGGTTCGATACCTGCGCGAAACGCCTCTTCGGCAGTTCGGGAACCCAGACTGCTCAGCGCAAGATCCGTATGCAGCGAAGCAGCACGGGCCTCGCCGAATTCCTCATTCATGAGAACCCAGTAGAGGGTGTGGCGCATTAGGGCTTAGCTGCCAGTCGCGGCATCGAGTATCCACCTGGTCGACCGAGGATCTTGTCGGAGAGTTCCTGTGGAATGGTGTCGGGAATCTCGACGCCCTCTTCGAGCGCGAATCGATCGGAAACCGATGACAGCAACGCCGACAAAGGCAGATCGAGGGCTTCGCAGATCGCGGAGAGGAGTTCCGAGGAGGCTTCCTTCTGACCGCGTTCGATCTCGCTGAGGTACCCCAGCGAGACGCTGGCTCCCATGGAGACATCGCGCAGGGTCCTCCCCTGGCGCCGGCGAACAGAACGCAGTGCGTCACCGATTTCAACTCTCAGTAGCATTGCGCGTCCCTCCTTTTGTCTCCGCGAATCGTCTTGACGGTGTCCTCAACTTTACAGCCCAGTCGTTGCCGAGCGCCAACCTGGGTGCGTGACCTGATGATTTTGCCAGTCCATTCGAAGCTGCCGGTGCGTGTTCGTCCAAGTGCCATTACCTGCTCAACTTCACCGAGGCTCAACTTATTCCGCGGCGGCGCGATCATGATTCTTCATCGCCCTTCGCTTCGGGCCCGAACGCCAATCGTGCGACGAAGTCGTCGAGGTCCGACATCATGGCGGCGACTGTCAGGCTGCGGATCGTGTCTCGGTCCCCGGCGAAATGGTGCTCGCTGACCTGCGCCTTTCCGGCGAAGGCGATGGCGGTGTAGACGAGGCCGACCGGCTTGTCGTCCTGAGGCTCCGGGCCGGCGACGCCTGTACAGGCGATTCCGATGTCTGCAACGCACTCTCTGGCCGCACCGGCCGCCATCTGAGCTGCGACGACCTCGTCGACGGGGCCGGCCGTGTCCAACTGCTCGGCGTCGACTCCGACAAGGCGCGATTTGAGGTCGGTGGCGTAGGTGATGACTCCGCCCCGCACGACGGCGGAAGCTCCGGGGACGTCGACGAGGGTCGCGACGAAACGGCCGCCGGTCAGCGATTCCGCGGCGGCGATCGAGAGTCCCACCTGTGTGCAAGTGGTGATGAGATGCTGACTTCGGGAGAGGAGTTCCGTGGAGTTCACAGGCTCAGTTCACGTCCCTGTCGGAGGGCCCACCATCACTATCGGGCCCACCGTCGTCAGGGCCCTCGTTCCCAGCACTGTCACCGGCAGCGCCGTCGGACGCACGCGAGCCCCGCGCGAGTTTTGCGGCTTGGACACAGTAGTCGACTCCCGTCACGACGGTGACGACGATGGCGGCAGCCATGACCACCCAGGCAAATACGACCAGTGCCAGATGCACGCCCTCGGGAACAACCTCGGCGAGCGGAGTCACGAGAAGGAAGAGTCCGATCGCGACGGTCTGCAGCACCGTCTTGATCTTGCCGCCTCGGGACGCGGGCATGACGGCGATACGGATCATCAAGAAGCGCAGGACGGTGATGCCCAGTTCGCGGATGAGGATGACGATGGGAACCCACCAGGGGAGCACATCAATCACAGCCATACCGATGAGCGCGGCTGCCATCAGTGATTTGTCGGCGATCGGGTCGGCGATCTTTCCGAAGTTCGTGATGAGGTTGTATTTGCGTGCCAGATCTCCGTCGATCTTGTCCGTGGCCATCGCCAGCAGGAAGACAATCAGCGCCCACCACTGCATGCTCGCATCCTGGCCTCCGTCGGTCAGGAGAAGGACGAGGAAGACGGGGACGAGCAGGATCCGGAGCACGGTCAGTGCATTGGGAACATTCCACGGGCTGGGCTCGGCCGGTGCGTGTCCCGGGGCGCTGTTCTCTGGTCGATCATTCACGCATCAACCCTATCCGAATGACATGTGAAAGGCGTGGAGCCGAGCGCTCGTTTCAGCACTCGGCCCCACGCCTCACTCAGCTCTGCCACGCCCGTGGTCGGGCAACCGGACTCAGCGCCCTGTCAAAGACCAGGCGTCTTCACCGCTGGCTTCGACGACTTCCAAACCCGTCTCGGGGTCGACCTCGCCGACCCGCAGATCAGCGGAGTGACCGACGCCCGTCGAGTAGCGGTCGCCGCCTGATCGTGCCGATGGTGCCGAGGCGCCGGACCTCGAAGCCCCGATGTCCTCAAACTCTTCGTCGTAATCCGCTGCCGCAGACGCCTGCTCGCTCGCATCATGAGCAGATCCGGTAGAACTGCCGCCGTCTCCGCTGGGCCCTGATTCCGGTTCCTCGTCCGGCGGGGTCTCACCCTTGATGATCGCCAGCGTCCCCGGCAGATCCTCGGGACGGACCAGCACGTCGCGGGCCTTCGACCCCTCGGAAGGTCCGACGATGCCTCGTGATTCCATGAGGTCCATGAGGCGTCCGGCCTTGGCGAACCCGACGCGCAGTTTGCGCTGCAGCATCGAGGTCGACCCGAACTGGGTGGTCACGACCTGCTCTGCCGCCTGGAGCAGGAGCTCGAGATCGTCGCCGATCTCCTCGTCGATCTGCTTCGTCGGCTTCTCCACCGCGACGTCTTCGCGGTAGTTGGGTGTGAGCTGACCCTTGACGTGTTCGACGACCTTCTCGATCTCCGACTCGTTGACCCAGGCACCCTGGACACGCATCGGCTTCGCGGCACCCATGGGCAGGAACAGTGCGTCGCCCTGTCCGATGAGCTTCTCCGCACCCGGCTGGTCGAGCACGACTCGGGAGTCGGCCAGGGACGAGGTGGCGAACGCCAGACGTGAGGGCACGTTGGCCTTGATCAGGCCGGTCACGACGTCGACGCTGGGCCGCTGTGTGGCGAGGACCAGGTGGATGCCGGCTGCACGTGCCAGCTGGGTGATGCGCTGAATCGAGGCTTCGACGTCACGCGGTGCGACCATCATCAGGTCGGCGAGCTCGTCGACGACGACCAGCAGGTACGGGTAGGGCTGCAGGACCCTTTCGGACCCGGCCGGCGGCTGGACTCGCCCTTCGCGCACAGCCTTGTTGAACTCGTTGATGTGCTTGAACCCGTAGTTCGCGAGGTCGTCATAACGGGCGTCCATTTCGCGCACAACCCATTCCAGCGCCTCGGCGGCCTTCTTGGGGTTGGTGATGATCGGGGTGATCAGGTGCGGGATGCCCTCGTAGATCGTGAGTTCCACGCGCTTGGGATCAACGAGGATCATGCGCACCTCGTCAGGGGTCGCACGCATCATGATCGAGGTGATCATGGAGTTCACGAAGCTCGACTTACCGGCACCGGTGGCGCCAGCGACCAGCAGGTGGGGCATCTTCGACAGGTCGGCGACGACGAATCCGCCCTCGACGTCCTTGCCCACACCCATGACCAGGGAGTTCTCGGTCTTGCGTGCGGCCTTCGAACGCAGCACATCGCCGAGGGCGACGTTCTCACGGTCGGAGTTCGGAATCTCGATGCCGATCGCCTTCTTGCCGGGAATCGGCGAGAGGATGCGGACATCGGCACTGGCCACCGCGTAGGCGATGTTCTTGCTCAGCGCCGTGACCTTCTCCACCTTGGTGCCCGAGCCGAGCTCCACCTCGTAGCGGGTGACCGTTGGCCCGCGCGAGAAACCGGTGACCTCCGCGGCGATCTTGAATTGCTCGAGGACGTCGCGCAGCGCTTCGACGACGCGGTCGTTGGCCTCGGAGCGCTCCTTCGCGGGCGGACCGGGCATCAGGTTGTCCGAGTTCGGCAGCGTGTAGGTCACATCCCCGGCCAACGTGAGCTGCTCGACACGTTCAGGCAGCTGTTCCGTCGCTGGGGGTGCCGGATTGTTCGTGACAGGCACCGACGCCGAGGCGGCTCCCGACGTGGTCTTGTTCGCCGCCGTGGCAGCGTCATCGTCCATGCCGATGGTCTTCTTCAGCGCGGCCGTTTCCTGCTCGGCCTTCGTCGGCCGACGTTCACCGGGCTTGAACTGAGGCCGTTCGATGACCGTGGTGTCGGCCTCTTCATCATTGACATCGTTTTCATGGATATAGGCCTTGTCGTAGGCCTTGGTCGCGGTGTCGTCGTCGGCTCGCTCCCCCTCGGGGACGTCGGTCTTCTTCTTCCGCGACCGGCGTTTGGACCCCATGACGGGTTTGAGGCTGGAGGTGCGCGCATTGTCGGCGACCAGGTCGGTCGAATCCGGCTCGTTGCCGTCTTCCGGGCGCGCTCCCCCGGTCAGACGCAGGTAGAGCGCTGTCAGTCGTTTCGGAATCGAACGCACCGGTGTGGCGGTGATGACCAGCAGCGAGAAGATGCCGAGCAGAACGAGCAGCGGCACCGCCACATAGACGGTCGTTGCGATGACGAGTGGCGAGGAGATGACGAACCCGAGTGCACCGCCGCCATTGGCCATGGCCTCACTGGAGTTGGTGAATGTTGGATTGCCTGCGGCAATGTGGGCCAAGCCCGAAGCGGAGAGAAGGAGGAGGATGATGCCGATGAGGATCCGGTTGTTGCCCCGGTTGTCCTCGCCACGGAGGAACAGGCGAATCGCATAGCAGGTGAAGATCGCCGGCAGGGCCAGGGCGACTCGACCGAAGGTGCCTTCGACGACGCCGCGGACGCCTTCGCTGACCGCGCCGGGGATGTTCCACCACTCGAAGGCCGCGATGACGATGGAGAGACCGATCAGGAAGAAGGCAGTGCCGTCTCTCTTCGTCGGTGAATCGGTCGGTTCGTCACTGAGGACTTTTCGCGCACGGTTTCCGGCCATGTGGGACACTCCCCTCCACGCACCGGTGACAACGTTTGTCCCGGGGTCTTTTTTCCCCGCTTGCCCGGTCCGACCAGCAGGTTTGCGCGCTGAGCCTTTTCCAGTACCAGAAGCGGGGGAAGTCGTTCTGGTCGCCATGTTCCCAATCTTAGGGCGATTATGCGCTCCTGCCCAGTAAATCCGCAGGATTCGGCGCGCCGTCAGCCTGTCTGTGCAGCCGCGTTAGATGGTCGTTCTGGGCTGATCCGCCCGAGGATTTTCAGCCCGGAACGACCACCTAACGCACCTGGTTCAGACTTTCCGCATCCCACATCCACCGCCGAGGTGGCTCCGAGCTCCGCGACCATCGCCGCATAGGCCCCGAGGTCGTCCCGCTCTGGCCCCTCGGAAACGTCGTAGATCGCCGCGCAGCGCGTGTCATGAGAGCTATCGCTCATGTTGCTCTGGTGCATGACTGCTCGGGTGCAAGGCGATGAACAGTCCCCACTGTTTGGCTTCCGGCTTCTTACGGCGGGAGCGGAACTCTTCAAAGAGGGCATCGATGCGGCCGCGGAACTCCTCAACCTCATCATCGGTGAGCATCGCCGCCATCCGCCCCATCGTCCGCTCCGCGTAGGGAGCCGCAGTGAATTCGGCGGTGAAGGCCTCGATCATCGGGTTCGTCACGTCGCCGACATCGATGTACCAGCTCTTGCCTGTCGCTAGGTAGGGGATCTCCCGCGCACCTCGGCGACCCCGCCTCGGCTCCTGCGCCTCGAGGAAACCCGTGTCGGCGAGCATCCGCACATGGTGAAGCGATGTCGCAGGGTTGAGGTCGGTCGCCTCGGCGATCTCGCGATTGCTCAGCGCCTCGTCGAGGCACAGCCGCAGGATGCGAATGCGCAGACTCGAGGCCAAGGCCTTCGCCTCAACGTCGGTGGCATCACGGCGTTCGACGGCTCGCGCGACGGTCCGCGCTGTATTTTCGGCGCGCTCAGCATTCATACCTCAACGCTAACGAGCGATCGGGAGAAGTCAATTGGTCACCTCACAGTGATTGACTTGTCTCAATCACTTCTGACAGACTTCCGATTGAGAGCTCTCAATCACTCTTGATCTGCTCTCCCCGTCAGATCAGCGACACCCCGACTCAAGGACGAGCCATGGCCACACCCGACCCCGCACCGTCGAGACGCTCACCCCTGTGGGCCCATCGCGACTTCATGAAACTGTGGGCGGGCGACACCGTATCGGTGTTCGGTTCTCAGCTCGTCTTCTTCGCACTCCCCCTCATCGCCGTCAGTCTCTTAGACGCGAACGCCTTCCAGATGGGGCTTCTCGCGACGCTGGAATCGGCAGCTTTCCTCATCATCAGTCTGCCGGCTGGTGCTTGGATCGATCGGCTGCCGAAGAAGATCGTCATCGTCTCCGGCGACATCGTGCGCGCTGCCATCCTGCTGACGATCCCGCTGGCCTGGGCTCTCGGCGCTCTGAGCATGTTCCAGCTCTATCTGGTGGCGGCAGGAGTCGGGATCGTCACCGTCTTCTTCGACATCGCCAATCAGTCGTATCTGCCCGAAATCGTCGATGGCGGATCCATCGGAGACGGCAACGGCAAGCTTCAGGCCAGTCAGCAGACAGCGGGAGTCGTCGGACCGACCTTGGCCTCAGGACTCGTCGCCGCCATCGGAGCCCCACTGACAGTGGGCCTGACCAGTGTCTGCATGAGCCTGTCGAGTCTCTTCGTCAGCAGAATCCGCCACCGTGAAGCACCGCCGGAACCGGCGACCCGCACCGGCTTCATCTCCGAGATCCGTGAAGGACTCGGCTTCGTTCTCGGGCACAACCTGCTGCGCCGGATCACCGCATGCACGGGCCTCACGAACTTCGCAGCCTCGGGCATCTTCGCCCTCCTGGTGCTGTTCGTGCTGACGACCCTGGAACTGAGCCAAGTTCAGCTCGGCATCATCATGTCGGCCAGTGCGATCGGGGGAATCCTCGGTGCCCTCAGTGCCGCCTCGGTGCAGACACGACTCGGCGAGGGAACGAGCATCTCAGTGTCCGCAATGCTCGGTGGGTTGAGCTTCTTCGGGATGCCTCTGGCCACGGTTCTGCCGGCCTTCCCGACAATGCTCGTAGCCAGTCTTGTCACCGGCTGGGCGGTCGTCGTCTACAACATCGCCCAGGTCAGCTTCCGCCAGCGCCTGTGCCCGAAGCCGCTGCTGGGACGCATGAACGCTTCGATTCGGTTCCTCGTCTGGGGGCCGATGCCGCTGGGTTCATTGCTCGCCGGGATCCTCGGTGACAGGCTCGGCGTGTCCACGACGATGTGGATCCTCGCGGCCTGTTCGCTTGCCGCGTCGATTCCTGTGCTCGTGTCCCCGCTCCTGCGGATGCGTACTCTTCCGCGCGAGCTGGACCTGCTTGGTGCCGCCAGTGACGCCGACAGCCCGGGTTGCACCGGTGCCGCGGACGAAGCCGACTCTGCCGGGGACGACCGGAAATAGTCAGGTTCCGAGTTGCGAGAAATCTGATCGTGACGACAGCCATCCTGTCTACTGTGAGATGAAGGGCGCGCACGACCCAGAGCACGCAGGCACAGCTATGAAAATCCAACCAACTTGAATGGTTCGTGATTCCAGAATCCGTTGCGAAATGTGATTACGTCTGACCTGAGATCGAGCGTGCTGTATGCCGGCAATTCGGTCATAGAGACACCC
>NZ_JAKDJU010000333.1 GCF_030453725.1 Brevibacterium picturae | reverse complement strand
TCGGGGAAGCGGTCGTCCTCCAAGAGTCGGGTCTGGGACAATGACTCCTCGCCTGAATGGAGTCTGACTCACGCCTGCGAGTGACCCGATGGGCGGACCGAGACCCAGGTCACGGGCGCGCACGAGTGGCGCATAAGGCCGCGGGGCACTCATGGAATTCTGAACATATGCTCACGAATCCTCACCGATTCGTTGCGGCGAGAGTAGGCCACCTATGAGCCTCTCTGCATTGAACCGCCTGCTTGTGTCCGACAGTGTGGTGTGTGGCGATTTCCGGAGCACCCCCTGTGCCGAATGCAGAACACAGACATGTGCCGAAAGCGGGAAACAGACGTTCGCCGTCCGGGCAGCTCGCCCTATCCAACAGGAAAGCGAGAACAGATGAAAAGCGTGCGCAAATTTGCGGTGACTGCACTGTCGGCTGCCGTCATCGCAGGGGGTCTCTCCCTGGGGGCGGCGACCTCGGCCGCGGCGGGTCCGATCTCAGGGGCCGTCGATCAGCCGAGCGACAACGCCTCGGGCCCCGGTCAAGATCAGGGTGACGGCTCGGCCGTGGGCATTGACGATCCGGACGAACTCAGCTCCGAGCAGATCGACAATGCCCGCACCATCATCGGCGTCGGCAAGGGCGCGGAACTGTCGGAGAAGGCCCAGAAGATCGCCGTGATGACCGCGCTCCAGGAGTCGAGCCTGCAGAATCTCGACGGCGGGGATCGTGACTCCGTCGGAGCGTTCCAGCAGCGTCCCTCGATGAACTGGGGATCGGCCGAGCAGGTGGAGGATCCCGTCTTCGCATCGAAGTCGTTCTATGGAGTCAACCCCGATAGTCCCAATCCGGGCCTGACTCAGATCGACAACTGGGAGAACATCGACCCGGGTCAGGCCGCGCAGGACGTGCAGTCTTCGGCTTTCCCTGACGAATACGCGAAGTGGGAACCGTTGGCCGATCAGCTCGTCGATGACAACCAGGACGTCGACGACATCAATTGAGGTCGTTCACTGGGGAGTCGGCGATGATCGACCTCATCGCCGATGCAGTCAGGGAAAGCCTCGAGCGCGTGCCTTCCGGCACCCTCCTTGCCGATGATCTCCCCGGTCAGGAGGGTGTAGTGCATTCGCGCCGGTCCGAGAAGGCACCACTCCACAGCTCCAGCTGACAAGGTGCGTCGACCGCCGCGGGCGCTTTCAGCCAGCGGGGCCCAATACTCGCGGACGTTGCGCGCGACCCACTCGCGGAGCACCTCGGGCTCGGAGTCGAGATTCCAATCCGAGACGGGGCCGCCGCGGACGGAGATGCCGCCGTCGACGAGTTCCTTCCAGATCACCGGATTGACGTCGAAAGCGCCCTGGGAGTCGAAGACCTCGCCTACGTGGGACGCGACCGGGTGGATCTCGGTCACCGCGCGGGAGATCTCGGACTGCCAGACGAACACGGTGTTGCAGCATGCGCTGAACCCCAGACCGCGTGCAGCACGGACGGTCAGACGGGGCACCTGGGCGAGATGCAGAAGCCTCAAGCGTGCCATGAGGCTGCGGTGGTCTTTCCACTCATCGCTGAGGACAGCGATGACATCGATATCGCTGCGGCCCGGTCGGTAGGCATCAAGGGCGATGGACCCACCGACTGCGCATGCG
>NZ_JAKDJU010000332.1 GCF_030453725.1 Brevibacterium picturae | reverse complement strand
CGCATTCGCGGGAGCGATTGTGCCCGCGACCGGGAGCATCACCAAGGCAAGTGCAGTACCGAGGGCGGCCGCTGTGCGGCTGAGCTCGTGTGTGACTGGCACTGTGTTCCTTCGCGGTGGGGGCTCCGGCATCAAACATACAAGGGGACATGACGGACGGGCACGTCGCTATCCATCCTAATGGCTACGCCAATGGTGAGAAAGTCACGGGCTATTTCTCGCTCGTTTCGGACTTCTTGTCATAGGCCCGGATCGTCGAATCGGTGCCGTCGACGATGGCGGTGTTGCCGTCATCGGTCAGTGCCAGCAGGTTGGTGTCTGTGCGGTAGGCGTGCTTGCCTGCCAGGAGGCAGGAGTCGTCGTTGTCGACTGTGCAGGGGACGATCGTGCCACGTGGCTCAGACAGATGGATGTCCTTGCTGGAGGTGTCCATGAGCAGCAGCCCGGATTCCAGATCGAAGAGGTATGGGCCGATGTAGGCCCGCTTTCCGCCCTGGCCGCGCACCCATGACATCTCGCCGACGATGTCGGTCGTGGTGGTCACTGTCGACAAGATGGAACCGTCCTCCAGGGAGTGAACGACGAGCTGGATGCGGTGCCCGGAATTCGTTGAGGCTCCCTGCTCGCCCCAAAGGGTGATCGCCTTGCCATGGCCGGCGGAGACCCATTTGATGATCTGGAGTTCATCGGCTGGGGCTTCGAGCTCGATGGACCGTTCATCGCCGGTCTTGATGTTCTTCGCCTTGACCGGACCGTTCCAGTCCGAGCTGAAGAGCTCGTCGTTCTCGATCGCCATCGGCGTCGACCCTGATGCAGGTGTCGGAACGTCGACGAGACCGTCGCTGCCGAACGTGGACAGTTTGTTGCCCGACTTGACGAGGACACTGGTGCCGGCTGAAGTGATGCGAGCCTTCTCCGGCAGCTCGTAGCTCTGGGGCTCGTCCTCGCCGTCGATGAGGGCCTTGGCCGTGTCACCGGCCTGCCACAGCAGCGCGGGCTTGCCGTCGATGGTCGTGTCGACGGCGAACGTGGGGGCTTCGCTGGTCTTTCCCGAGTATCGAGTCTTGCCCGTGTCGGAGTCGAGGACCCGGAGCTTGCCTCCGTCGACGACGAGCACGCCGCGATCCGAGGCTGTCACCGAGGCGTCCTGGGGGATCTTCGTCTCCCACCTCGGCGAGTTGTCGAAGCCGGGGACGACATCGTCCGTCGTCTCGACCGAGAGCTCGGAGGCCGGGTTGATCTGCTCCTCCGATTCGATCGTCTGCGGTGAGTCCCGGGAACCGGCGGGGACGATGTTCGGGATGACGAACGCCCCGATCATCAGGATCACGATACCGATGAGCACGAGGCCGGGAACGGTGATCTTCTTGAGTTGTTGGGGTCGGGTCTGTGCGGAGCGCTTGTGCACCTGGGACCGTTTCACCTGAGTCCGCTTCACCGTCGGTGCCGAGGGCGCGGCCGGTCCGGAGAACCGGGTGCCCAGGGGATATTCCTCCCCGGCCCCCGCCTCGGCGTCGTCCTTCTGCTGTGACTGCTGCGGGTCCGATGGGTCAGTGGGTCCGGTGTCCATCGCCGAGGCGGTCGTGGCCTCATTCGCCGACGTGTCCTCAGTCGGCGCTGCAGATGGAGCCGACGAGGTGGGTTCCGCAGGGG
>NZ_JAKDJU010000331.1 GCF_030453725.1 Brevibacterium picturae | reverse complement strand
CTAGTCTGAGTTCATGTCCGACTCATCCACGCCACCACCATCGGGGTCGCAGCAGACACCGAACCCGCAATCCCAGACGGGACAGACGCCGACGTCGTCCACGCAAGCACCGCGCTCCGACCGCAGTTCGATCATCGCTGTCACCGCGCTGCCGGTCCTCGTCGTCATCGCGGGGGTGCTCGGATTCCTCAGCCCCGACACGTTCACTCCCCTGGCACCCACGATCACCTGGAGCCTCGGCGTGGTCATGTTCTTCATGGGCCTGACGCTGACCCTGCCGGACTTCGCCAGAATCGCCAAGAAACCATGGATCGCCGCCCTCGGCGCCGCCACCCAGTACATCGCCATGCCGCTGCTCGGCCTCCTCGTCGTCACGCTGTTCGGCCTTCCCGCAGAGATCGCCGTCGGCGTCATCCTCGTCGGCTGCGCGCCCGGTGGCACTGCCTCGAACGTCGTGACCTATCTGGCCAAGGGCGACACCGCGCTGTCGGTGTCGATCACGACGCTGTCGACCCTCCTCGCACCGGTGCTGACTCCCCTGCTGACACTGTGGCTGGCGGGTTCCTATATGGACGTGCCCTTCTGGTCGATGTTCGTCTCGATCTGCCAAACGGTGCTCGTGCCGGTCATCGTCGGTGTCCTCGTCAGGGTCGTGGCCTCGAAGCTCGTCGACGCGATCGCCCCGATTCTGCCCTGGCTGGCATCGATCGCCATCGCCTACATCGTCGCGATCGTCGTCGCCGGTTCCGCCGACTCCATCGCCTCGGCGGGGCTCCTCGTCCTTCTGGCGGTCATCACGCACAACGTCCTGGGGCTGGGCATCGGCTACGGAGTTGCAGCCGCCTGCCGCTTGGACACTCCGACCAGGCGCGCGCTGTCCTTCGAGGTGGGCCTGCAGAACTCCGGCCTCGCCTCCACCCTGGCCACGACCTACTTCTCCCCCTTGGCCGCCCTTCCGGGTGCCGTGTTCAGTGTGTGGCACAACGTCTCCGGTGCGCTCCTGGCCTCGGTGTACGCCCGCCGGCCCTACAGCACACCACCGCGTGAGCAGCCCGGTGAAAACAGCAGCTCCCAGGAGGCCGCGCTGTGACCGACGCATCGGGCACCGTTGGATTCTCCGAGTTCGACCAGGAGACGATCACCCTCGCCGACAAGCGGTACCTGATTCGTCGTGCGACCACGACAGATGTCCCCCGGCTGGTGTCCCTGCTGCGCGATGACGCGCTCGGCGCCGGTCGCGAGGGCACACTTCGCGCCGGTCGCGAGGGCGAAGGATCCGACGCCGAGGATGCCGCCGCCTACCAGCATGCCTTCGGTCTCATCGACGCCGATCCCAATCAGCTGCTGACAGCAATCGACGATGTCACGAACGTTTCCCAGTCGAACCATGCTGGTGAGCAGCTGCCCGCCACTGTCGGCACCCTGCAGCTGACTCTCATCCCGAGCCTGTCACGACTGGGGTCGACGCGGCTGCAGATCGAAGCGGTCAGGATCGGTTCCGACGCGCAGGGTCTCGGCCTGGGCACGGCGGTCTTCGACTGGGCACATGACTGCGGGCGACGATTCGGCGCAGCGATTGCCCAACTCACGACCGATAAGACGCGCACAGATGCCCAGCGCTTCTATGCACGTCTGGGCTACGAGGCCAGTCACGAAGG
>NZ_JAKDJU010000330.1 GCF_030453725.1 Brevibacterium picturae | reverse complement strand
TGTCCGACGCTACCCCGCCGGCCGGCTTCGGCCGCCCTGACCTGACCGCCTTCGCGTCTCATCCCAATCGACTCTGATCGGGTCTGCTGACCCCCTCGACGAGAACGCAGCGACATCACAGCCACCCAACCCCGACCGTCCGGGAAGCCGGGACACGTCACATGGCCTGTGCTGCGGGCGTGTCGAGTGGGTCGTCCAGGGGCGACGCAGGAGCGTCGACGCGACGTGCTGAGAGGTGGTTCCAACCGGGCGCTAGGACACCGGCTACAGGCATGGCGATAGGTCAGGAACGGCGTCGCTCCCTGCGCAGGAGGGAGCGCAGAGTCTCGGCGTTCGCGTAGCCGACCCGTAGCGCGATCTCGGCGGAGGTGAGGTCCGTGGTTGCTGAGAGGTGCCGAGCTCGTTCGATGCGAAGCCGTTGGACGAAGCCGAGCGGAGTGAGGTTGAGCGCCGCACGGACTCGTCGTTCGAGGGTGCGCCGGCTGGTGCCGAGCGACTGCGCGACGAAGGCGACGTTGAACGGTTCGTCCAGGCGGGCGCGCACGAAGCGTTCGAACTCGACGACGATCGGGTCCTCGTGCCGGAGATGTTCGTAGGCGACGAAGGCCGCCTGCGACGGGCGCTCGTCGATGATGAGGAGCTTGGCGACGTGTTGGGCCAGGTCGGGGCTGATCGATCGCACGAGTGAGAGCGCGAGGTCGATGTGGGCGAACGCGGCGCCGGCGGTGACGAGGTTCCCGTCGACCACGACCATGGTGTCGAGATCGAGGGCGACGGTCGGATAGCGCTTCAGGAACTCCGGCCCCAGGAACCAGCTGGTCGTCGCCCGCCGATGATGCATCCGTCCGGTCTCGGCGACGGCGAACACGCCGGTGCACGCCGCGGCGATCCGGGTGGTCGCGTCGTCGAGGCGCCCGAGCGAGGCGATGACCGAACGAGCATCTCGGCTCTGGAGGGCGTCGTTGGTAGCGGCGGCCGTGAGGGTTCCAAGCGCAGGGACGACGACCACGTCGAACTCTCCGGACTCCGACAGCGGGTGGTCCACCGACAGGGTCATCGATGCCGTCGTGGTCACTCGCCGTTTCGGTCCGAGGATGGCGAGTTCGATCGGGTCGATCCGCGGGTCGACATCGCCGCGGGCTCCGTCGGCCACCCGCACGATGTCGATGATCGACGCGATAGCCGAACCGAAGCAGCCGTCGATCGCGATCAGTCCGATACGCATGACGTAAACAATAGCAATACTGTCGTATACGCCACTCCCCATCGGCCCTCGCTCGTCATACGCTGAACTCGTCCCACGAAGAACCCCGACTTCAAGGAGAGTCCCTCATGTCCACACCCGCATCACTTCCGTATGCCTTCGTCGCCAAGATCGTCGCGGCCGATGGACAGCACGACGCGGTCGCCGATCTGCTCGCCGGCGCTGTCGCACTCGCCAACGAAGAAGTAGGAACGATTGTCTGGTTCGCGGTCAGGACCCACGCCGACACCTTCTGGATCTTCGATGCATTCCCCGACGAGGCCGCTCGCGACGCCCACGCCAACGGCGCCATCGTCGCAGCCCTGATGGCCAACCAGCACCTCCTCGGCGCAGCACCCGAGATCCTGGCGGCCGACGTCCTCGCGTCCAAGCTCCCGTAGTCCGCCAACGCACGAGACGATCGCGCCCCGCCGAGCCGTCG
>NZ_JAKDJU010000329.1 GCF_030453725.1 Brevibacterium picturae | reverse complement strand
GGAGCCCCCGGCGTTCCCCTTCCCGGCTGGGCCGTCGAACTGCCCGAGGAGCTCGCCCGCCCGCTGCGCCTCGGCGACCCGGCAGTCGTCGCCCGAGTTCACCAGGGAAGCTGCCTCATCGACCTGCGCTGCATTCCCGAAGCCGATGACGATCGAATCGTCGAGGCCGTGGATCGAGCACGTGAGAACCATGGCTGAGATGTACGTCGTCGCCACCGCCGGGCACGTCGACCACGGGAAGTCGACTCTGGTCAACGCGCTGACCGGGATGGAACCGGACCGGTGGGCCGAGGAGAGGAAGCGCGGCCTGACGATCGACCTCGGCTTCGCCTGGACGACCCTGCCCTCGGGTCGAGAACTCGCCTTCGTCGACGTCCCCGGGCATGAGAAGTTCCTCTCGAACATGCTCGCCGGGGTCGGTCCGGCCCCGATCGTCTGCCTCGTCGTCGCCGCCGACAAGGGGTGGCAGGCCCAGTCGAGTGACCACCGTGACGCGATCACCGCACTCGGCATCACCCGCGGCCTCGTCGTCATCACTCGCGCGGACATCGCTCCCGAAGCGGTCGCCGCCACCGAGTCCGAGGTCCGAGTCCAACTGCAGGGCACGCCGCTGGCCGATGCCCCTGTGCTCATGGCCGCCGCGACCACCGGGACCGGCCTCGACGAACTCGTTGCGACGCTCGATGCTGTCACCGCCGAGGCTCCTGCTCCTGATTCGCAGGCCCGCCTGCGCCTGTGGGTCGACCGCGCCTTTACGATCAAGGGCGCCGGCACCGTGGTCACCGGCACGCTCACGGCCGGAACCCTGCGCACCGGCGATCGCCTGCGCCTCGTCGGGGAGACATCGGATGAGGCAGCAGCTGTTCGGGGCCTGCAGAGTCGGAACTCCTCCGCCGAGGTGGTCGTCCCCAGTTCTCGGGTCGCCGTGAATCTGCGCGACGTCCCAGCCGACGACATCCACCGCGGTGACGCCCTCATCACCGACGATGCATGGCCGATCGTCGAGGTCATCGACGTGCGCCGCACCATGGGGCAGCCACTCGATGAGGGAGTCCACGGGCTCATGCTCCATATCGGCACCGCCGCCGTGCCCGTGCACATGCGGCCCTTCGACGCCGACCATGCCCGCCTCACACTCGAGCGTCCGCTGCCGCTGCAGGTCACCGATAGGATCGTCCTGCGCAGCCCCGGCAGCCGCAACGTCTTCGCCGGAGTCATCATCCTCGACGTCGACCCACCGGAACTGAGCCGCCGAGGTGCTGGCACCAGGCGAGCTCGCGAGCTGGCTGATCGTCCGGAGACAGGGGACATCCTCGCCGAGGTGGCGCGCCGCGGAGCCGTGGAACGGGCCCGACTGCTTCGATTCGGCCTCAGCGTGCCCGACGCACTGCCGGATGCGGTCGCAACCGACGTTGTGGAGCTGGGTGGCGGTGCTTCGAATGCGAGCCGGGGATGGCTCGTCCATCGGCCGACCCTGGAGGTGTGGGTCGAATCCGCGCTCAGCACCGTGAAGGCCAAGCTGGCTGCGGAGCCGCTGGCCGCTGGTGTTCCGGAGAAGGCGCTGGCCGAGGAGCTGCGCCGCTTCGACCCCGCTCTGCCCGACGTTGCCCAGTCGCGGGGAAGTCATGGTGGAGCGGGCAACGGTGGAGCTGGCTACAGCCAGGAGCTCGTTGCCGCAATAGCCTC